>CATJIW010000187.1 GCA_949740745.1 uncultured Lachnospiraceae bacterium
ACAAATATCAGAAAAAGACCGTGCGGAAAATGATTCTGAAGGATCATAAGCGTCCGGACGGCCGGGAGATCACCCAGATCCGCCCTCTGGCCGCAGAGATCGATCTGCTTCCCAGGGTGCACGGCTCCGGCATGTTTACCCGCGGGCAGACTCAGATCCTCAATGCCTGTACGCTGGCTCCCCTTTCCGAGCGCCAGAAATTAGACGGGCTGGATGAGAACGAAACCTCCAAGAGATATATGCACCATTATAATTTCCCTTCCTATTCCGTAGGAGAGACGAAGCCCAGCAGAGGGCCGGGCCGCCGGGAAATCGGCCACGGGGCGCTGGCGGAGCGGGCGCTGCTTCCGGTCCTTCCCAGCGAAGAGGAATTCCCTTACGCCATCCGGACCGTGTCGGAGACTCTGGAATCCAACGGCTCTACGTCCCAGGCCAGCGTGTGTGCGTCCTCCCTGTCTCTGATGGCGGCCGGCGTGCCGGTGAAGAGCGCGGTGGCAGGCATTTCCTGCGGACTGGTCACGGGAGATTCGGATGACGACTATATTGTGCTGACGGATATCCAGGGCCTTGAGGACTTTTTCGGGGACATGGATTTCAAGGTGGCAGGAACCCATAAGGGCATCACTGCCATTCAGATGGATATCAAGATCCACGGACTGACAAGGCCGATCATTGAGGAGGCCATCGCCAGGACGAGAGAAGCCAGGCTGTATATTCTGGATGAGGTCATGAAGCCGGTGATTGCCGGGCCCCGTCCGGAGGTGGGCAAATATGCGCCCAAGATCACGCAGATCCAGATCGATCCTGCAAAGATCGGCGACGTGGTCGGCAAGCAGGGCAAGGTCATCAACCGGATTATTGACGAGACCGGCGTAAAGATCGATATTGAGGACGACGGCTCCGTATCCGTATGCGGTACCGATAAAGAGATGATAGGCAGGGCGATCACAATCATTAACCGGATCGTCAACGACGTGGAGCCCGGCGAGATCATTACCGGAAAAGTGGTAAGGATCATGAATTTCGGCGCCTTCGTGGAGCTGGCTCCCAATAAGGACGGCCTGGTCCATATCTCCAAGCTGTCTCAGAAGCGGGTCGGGAAGGTCGAGGATGTGGTAAACATCGGCGACGAAGTGACGGTAAAGGTCATGGAGATCGACCGCATGGGCCGGATCAACCTGTCCATGAAGGATGTGCCGCAGGAGGCAAAAAAAGAAGACTGATGAAAAAGAAGCGTTGCCCGGCAGATGCGGACTGATCTGCCGGGCTTTTTGCCGCATGCACAGGCCAGGTCCCAGCTCCGGCCTGTCCGGAAAGCTTCAGATAATCATTCCAGGAAAAGCCCTCTGCGTCATGGAAGCAAGACCAGAGAAGACAGGAGGGACTCTTTCCCGAGTGGCTTCTGCGGTTCTGGGCTTGCTGGAATGCCTGGCGCAGCAGGCTTTGGATGGAATAATTGGCTGAAGCGGCCCCGCCATTTTGCAGGCCGGACATGGGCAGAGCCGGAAATACCGGTTATCAAACGCCTCGTTTTGTGGTATACTGAAGAGAAAATCGGAGGGCGCCATGTTAAGAAACTACAAAATGACCATATGCTATGACGGGACCCGCTACGACGGCTGGCAGAAACAGAAAAACACGGAAAATACCATTCAGGGAAAGCTGGAGGCGCTGCTTTCCAGGATGGCCGGGAGGGAGATTTCCGTCCATGGCTCCGGCCGTACGGACGCAGGCGTCCACGCCCTGGGACAGACGGCCAATTTCCGGATGGACACGGAGCTTTCCGAGGAAGCGCTTCTGGCCGCCGTCAACGGATACCTGCCCGAAGACATCGGGGTGACGTCCCTCAGGACGGCCTCCGACCGGTTTCACAGCCGCTTAAGCGCCGTGGGGAAGGTGTACCGCTACCGGCTTTACGTGGGAAGCGGAAAACCGGTCTTTGACCGAAAATATGTGTGGCAGCTTTCGGAGATGCCGGATATAGATAAAATGAGGGAAGCGGCCGCATTTCTCACGGGACAGCATGATTTCAGAGCTTTTTGCGGAAACCGGCATATGAAAAAATCCACGGTGAGGAGAATTGACGGCATTGAGATAGAGAAAAGTCCGGGCGGGGAAAGGATCGATCTGGTTTTTGAGGGGAACGGCTTTCTCCAGAACATGGTGCGGATTCTCACGGGAACCCTGGTGGAGTGCGGACTGGGGCTTCGGGATCCCGGCGAGGCAGGGCGCGCCCTTGCGTCGGGAGAGCGGAGCCTGGCCGGGCAGACGGCGCCGGCCAGGGGGCTGACCCTGATGGAAGTGAAATATTAGCGGCAGGAACAGTGAACGCAGGGGCCCGGACCTGCAGAGGAAGGAACGGGAGGCAGAGTCATGACGGAATTTCTTGTCCGGAGGTTCGTGAAGGATTATAATCAGGTGAAGAGGGCGAGGGTACGGACCGCTTACGGGGTTCTTGCCAGCGGGGTGGGGATCTGCTGCAACCTGCTTTTATTTTTGGCAAAGCTGTTCCTTGGGATTTTTTTAAACAGCATATCCGTGATATCCGATGCCTTTAACAACCTTTCCGACGCAGCCTCTTCCGTGATCAGCTTTATCGGCGTGAAAATGGCAGAGCGGCCGGCGGACAGGGACCATCCCTTCGGCCACGGCCGGATGGAGTACGTGGCGGCTCTGATCGTGTCCTTTCTGATCATCGAGGTGGGCTGGACCTTTATGAAGACCTCCTTCGGAAAGATACGGAACCCGGAGGAGCTGGGCTTTCATGCCGTTTCTCTGGTAATTCTGGCCCTTTCCGTGGGAGTGAAGCTGTGGCTGGCCCTGTTCAATAAACGGCTGGGGAAGCGGATCGGCTCCAGGGGTATGGAGGCGACGGCTGCAGATTCCCTGGGAGACGTGCTGGTTACCTCGGCGACGGCGGTGTCCGTGGCCCTTTACGGGATCTTTCACATCAATATCGACGGCTATATCGGAATGGCTGTTTCCGTGGCGGTCATTCTGGCCGGAATCGGGATTGCAAAGGACACTCTGAAGCCGCTTATCGGAGAGGCCATCGACCCTTCCCTTTACCGGAGGCTCAAGGAATTCGTGGAAGGCTACCGGGGAATTCTGGGGACCCATGACCTGCTGGTCCACAGCTACGGCCCCTCCACCAATATGGCCTCCATCCATGCGGAGGTGGACGCCCACAGAAGCATGGAGGAAATCCATGAGGTCGTTGACCGGATTGAGCGGGAGGCGAAAGAGCAGCTTGGCGTCCTCCTGGTCATCCACGTGGATCCGGTGGAGAACGAAGACCCGGACTGGGAGGCAGGGAAGCAGGAGGTGCTGGAGATTTTGGATGAGCTGGACGGGAGGATCACCCTCCACGATTTCCGCATGGTAAGAGGGCGGGAGAGGATCCGGCTGTTTTTTGATATCGTAGTGCCCTATGAGATGAAGGACGAGGAGGCGGAAGGGGTCAAAAGGGAGCTGGAGGAGCGCTTAAGGCTTTACGACAGCCAGACCGAATGCGTGATCACCGTCGATAAAAGCTACGTGGGCGGAGAATGAAGGAGGAGAGAAGAATGGACGAAACGGTTATCGAAGAAATGTACAGCGGCTTTTGCAAAGCGCAAAACGAAACCAGGACCGTGTTCTGCGAGTTTGTGGAAACAGAGGGGAAGCGTTCCTTAAGCCAGGCGGACTGCGCCTACGGAACCTGTCCCCATACGGAAACCTGCCGGCTTATGGAACAGGTGAAGGGAGACGCCTAGGCACCGCCGCAGGCATTCATAAGCGGGAGCCTGTTTCGGCGTGAAAGGAATCATTTTTCCTCCGTCCTGTTCCCATAACAAAAAATATGGAAACTTGGAGTTAACGCTTCCAAACTTCCTGTTTTCATGGTATAATGCCTCTGAATCCTTCTGTTTTTTGACGGATTCTCCAGTTTTTGGAAAAAGAGAAAATTGGTACGAGAGGATGAACACGGATGTTTGTGAATAGAACGAAAAATCGGTGGAAAAGGATTCTTGCGGCCGTCCTGACAGTTTGTATCTGTCTTGCGGCGGCGCCCTTTTCCGCTTTTGCCGTTCCGGAAGGGGAAGAGCCGGAGAGCGGGACGGAGGAATGGAAGGAGCTTACGGACCGGCGGGAGATCGCCGGCCGGACATTTTTGGCACAGAACGGCAGCGAGGTGGTCGCCCTGTATCCCTATCCGATCTTTTATCAGGACGGGGAGGACGGCGGGCTGGTTCCCTATGACTACCGCCTGGAGCTTGTCTCCGGCGGGGAGGACGCAAAGGAATACCGGGTGAGGGATGGGAGCATGGATTCCTCTGTCCGGCGTTTTTTCAGCGGCGGAGAATTCATAAGGCTCGGATTTGACGGGGGAGAGCGGACCATGGCCCTTTCTCTTCCGACGACAAGTGCCTCCAGGGCGAAGCTTCCGGAATTTAAGGTGCAGGCAGGGCTCTATGAAGGAGGAGCGGCGCGCCGGGACGGAGCGGAGCAGAATAAGCTGGCGGCGGAGCACGTGCGGAATTACGGGCTTTGCGAGAACGCTCTGAACGGGATCGACCTGGGGGTAGAGCAGTGGCCGGGGAATGTAAAAATATCGGCGGTGTTTGAGAAGGTGAGCCGGGCGAAGGAGGGACTGACCCTCTCGGCCGCCTTTAGCGGAATCACCATGAAGGAGGCTCCGGACGGATCCCTTGAGCTGTCGGCCGCCGGAAAGGAGCTGGCCGTCCTTGAGGCCCCCGTGGTTTATGACGGGAAGGGGGCGGTGGGGAAAGCCTCCTACATGCTGTCTCCGAGAGAAGACGGAGCAATGCAGATCCTGGTGAAGCCTGACGATAAATGGACGGAGGAGCTTTCCAGGACCGGTCCGGTTACCGTGGAGATGCGCATTGTCCAGACCGGCATGGAGGAGGGGATTTCCACCGGGATCCAGGGGGCAGACGGATATTTCGGAGGCGTGCCGGTGGCAGTGGGAAATACCAGAGAGACGGTCCAGACAGAGATCACCCTCCCCCGGCTTCCTGCCCTGTCCGAGGGAAAGGCCGTGGGACGGGTGAGCCTTGTCCTTAGCCGGACGACGGGCCTGGAGGAGGCGCAGAACAGCCTGGAGCTTGGCGTTTACCGGAAGCTCGAATCCGGGGAGACGGAAAAGGAACCGATGGATTCGATGAAATATGAAAAGGAAGAGCGGGCGGATGTCTGCATGTTTGACGTGACAGAGGCTTACGGGGAAGGGGCTTCCGGGGACGGCGGGATTGTGCTGAAAAGCGTGCAGACGGAGTTGGTGACGGGGGTGTACGGATTTGATTTCTTTGTGTCGGATCTGCTTCTGCCGATGCTTCTCGTGGGCAGCGAGGAGCCGAAGGAGGAGGAAACGGACGATAAAGAGTACATAATCGTCGGAGAGGACACAGAGCGGAGAGACCAGTTCACCAGGCATTTCCTGACAGAGGACGGAAGCTCCCTGGCGGCCGTTTACGAGGTGCCGGTACACTATAGAAAAGACGGGGGCTGGGCGCAGATCGACAATACCCTCATTCTGGACGAGGCGGAAGGCGTTTACAGGAACCGGGCTTCCGATTTCCTGGCGGCTTTTTCCAAAGCTTCTGCCGCAAAGGATCTGGTGGAGCTTTCGACAAAGGACGGCGCCTGCTCCTGGACCTTCCTGGAGGCGGAAGACGGGAAGGAGTTTCTGCCGGAGGAGGGAACGGAAGCGGAGGAGGCGCAAGAAAACGGGCGCTATCTGGAGCTTTCGGGAAGCAGGGACGGAAAGAGCGTTTCGGCCTATAATGCGGAGCAGATGAAAATACAGGGGATCACCGGCGGCGGGACCTATTCCGACGTGCTGGAGCAGGTGGATATCCGTTATGTGCTGGATTCGGCAGAGCTGCGGGAGAGCATCCTGCTTAGCTCCAGGGAGGCGGCGGAAACTTCCCTCCGCTTTCTTGTAAGCCATCCGGGCCTTGAGATGAGCCTGGAGGAGGACGGAAGCGCCGTGCTTACGAGGGCGGGGGAAACTGTATACACCTTTACGGCGCCTTACATGTATGACTGGGCGGGGAATTTTAGCGGGGAGGTCCGCTTCCGCCTGGAAAAGGAAAGCGAGAGCGAGACGATTCTCCACATAGAACCGGATTCGGAATGGCTTAAGGAGAGCGGGCGGACCTATCCGGTGGCTCTTGAGCGGGCGGTGGAGCCGGAGGGCCGGAAGGCCGTCCAGACAGCCTTTGTCAGGGAAAAGCAGCCGGAGGAAAGAACGGAGGAAGCCGTTCCCCTGCCGGTGGGAGTCCTTTCCGGCTATGGGATCAGCAGGACCTTTCTGCGGTTTTCCCACCTTCCGGAGCTGGAATACGGAGAGCGGATCACGAAGGGGATCCTGAACCTGTACCAGAGCCAGTATATTTCTAAAAGAAGTGCGGACTTTACGGCGGGGGTCTATCCGGTCCTGGAGACGTGGGACGAGACAGTGACCTGGGATTCTCAGCCCTCTGCAGGGGAAACGGCGCTGGATGGCCAGAAGACGGAAGCCCTTAAAACGGCGCAGGCCGGGACATTGCTTGCCCTGAAGCAGTTTGACATTACCGGGCGGGCAGAGTCCTGGTACGGAGAAGAAAACAACGGCCTGATGCTTGCTTCTTTAAAAGAAGACGTGAAGGCGGGGGCAGGCTATACGGTCTCCAACCGGTCTACCAGAAGCGATCCGTATCCGCAGGCCCTCTATCCTGCCGGACTGTTTTATTATCAGAAGGAAGAAAGCGGTCCTCATGGGCAGGACGTCCGGGAACAGGAGGCGTCCCAGGCGGGAAGCGGCTATGTGGGGACGGCCGGGGGAAGTCTTGTGTTTGTCCACGAGGATCTGGAGGCGGGGGGAAGCCGCCTTCCGGGCGGCCTGAGCCATGTGTACAGCCTGGACGGTTCTGCGGAGTCCTCTGCCTGCGGGAACGGCTGGAGGCTCAGCGTGACGGAGCGGCTGGAGGCTACGGGACTTTCCGCCCTTCCTTATCTGTATACGGATGAAAACGGGGAAAGGCATTTTTTCCGCCCGGATGAGACGGACGGGCAGTCAAGCCGGGACGTGGACGGCCTGGGCCTCGTCTTAAAGGCGGAAGGCGGAGAAGACGGCGGAGGCGGAACGGTCCTTTCCGGAGAGGACGGGAGTGAGCGCAGCTTTGACGCAGACGGCCGGCTGCTGCAGAAAAAGGAGGCGGACGGGAGCTGGCTGTTCTATAATTACGGCAGCGGAGGCCGGCTGGTGAGCCTGTCGGACGCAGACGGAGTGATTGCAGGCTTTACCTACGATCCGGAAAACGGCCGGCTTCTGTCTCTTACGGACGAAACGGCGGGAAGGACCTTCAGCTACCAGTATGATTCGCTGGGGAATCTGACAAGGATCCTTCATCCGGACGGGAAGGCCAGCGTCTACGCTTATGACGAAAGAAGGCTGATTCTGGCAAAGGCAGCGGACGGAACTGCGGCGGAATACCTTTACGGAGACGCAGCGGGAGCGAAACGGGTTCTCGCAGCCGCAGCGTGGAAAGGGGGAGCCGCAGAACGCCTGACGTTTTCTTATGGGGATTAAAGGTTTGGAAAAGCAGTTTTGGAACGTGATTGGGAATAAGGAAAGGGATTTTTATGAGTCAGGGACGCAGACAGACCATTTTGGTGGTAGATGATTCCGAGATGAACCGCGCCATTCTGGCGGATATGCTTGGAGATGAATATGAAATTATTGAGGCGGAAAACGGCGTAGAGGCCGTAGCAGCCATGCAGAAGTACGGACCTCAGCTGTCGCTGGTCCTTCTGGACATCGTGATGCCGAAGATGGACGGCTTTGAAGTGCTGGAAATGATGAATGAGAAGCGGTGGATCGAAGAGATCCCGGTCATCATGATATCTGCGGAGAGCGGCTCCAGTCGTGTGGAACAGGCATATTCCCTGGGAGTCACGGATTTTATCAGCCGGCCCTTCGACCAGCTGATCGTCCACCGGCGGGTGGTTAATACGGTCCTGCTCTACGCCAAGCAGAAAAAGCTGACGGACATGGTAGCGGAGCAGATGTATGAGAAAGAACAGCGCAGCAGCCTGATGATTGACATTTTGAGTCATATCGTGGAATTCCGGAACGGGGAAAGCGGCCTGCATGTCCGGAACGTCCACCGGCTGACGGAGCTTCTGCTTCAGAGGCTGGTCCAGAAAACGGATCAGTATAATTTAAGCCCGGAGGATATTTCTCTGATCAGCACCGTGTCGGCGCTCCATGACATCGGGAAGATCGCCATCGAGGACTCGATCTTAAATAAGCCGGGGAGACTGACGGACGAAGAGTTTGCGATTATGAAGACCCATACGCTGGAGGGAGCCAGGCTTTTGGAGAATCTGCCCATACACCGGGATGAGCCGCTTGTGCGGATGGCTTATGAAATCTGCCGCTGGCATCACGAGCGCTACGACGGACGGGGCTATCCGGACGGCTTAAAGGGGGAGGAGATCCCTATTTCCGCCCAGGTGGTGGCTCTGGCCGACGTCTATGATGCGCTCACCAGCGAAAGGGTTTATAAAAAGGCCATTCCCCATGAAAAGGCGGTTGCCATGATCCTGGACGGACAGTGCGGCATTTTCAATCCGCAGGTGCTGGAATGCCTGACGGACATTGCGGAAAGCATTCCGGAGGAAATCAGAAAAGGCGGTTCTTCGGAGATGGATAAGCGGAAGAACTGGAACCTGACGGAGGAAATGCTCCGCCATAAAGAAGCCGGCGCGTCGGAGCGGACGCTGCAGCTTCTGGAGCATGAGCGGATGAAATACAGCTTCTTTGCTTCTATGTCCCAGGAGATCCAGTTTGAATATATCCTGTCTCCGTCCATGCTTACGATTTCTGCCTGGGGGGCTCAGAAGCTGAATCTGGCTGAAACGATCCTGGAACCGCTGTCTGACCGGGCGGTGCGCAGGCTCATGTCTGCGGAGGGCTGGAAGGGATTAATACAGGCGTTAAAACAGGCTACGCCGTCGAAGCCGGAGATCAGCTATGACTGCAAGCTGAAGCTGGAGGGAGAGGTACGCTGGCATCGGATTGTGGCCAGGGCAACCTGGTCGGCGGATGAGCCGCCCTGCTTCATGGGCGTCCTTGGCAAGGTAATTGACATCCATGATTCCAGGATGAAGCTGGATACTCTGGAGAGGCTGGCTTCCCACGATCCGCTCACGGGGCTTTTGAATCATGCCACGGCGAAGAAGCGGATCATGGAGCGGCTGGAGGACCGGAGAAGAGAAGGGAAATATGCGCTGGTGATCTTTGATCTGGATCATTTCAAATCGGCCAACGATGAATTCGGACACAGCTTCGGCGACCAGGTCCTGATCCATATTGCGAAAAGGCTGCATCACAGCATCCGGAGCGGAGACATCGCGGCCAGAGTGGGCGGCGACGAATTCCTGATTTTTTTGGAGTACAAGGGAGAGCTTGAAGCGGTGATTCAGAGGATTTTTTCCGGCTTTGCCGGAAATTATGAGAATTTCCCCATATCACTCAGCATGGGAGTCGCCCAGGCGGAAGTGATCGGCAGGGATTATGAAGCCCTGTTCCATGCGGCGGACCAGGCCCTTTACTCGGTGAAGCGGTCCGGCAGAGGACGGTATTGTTTTTATGATAATTCCATGAACCAGATGTTTTCTGTGATTTCTCAGATCGACGGAGAGGAAGGAGACGCAGATATAATGACAGAAGTAGGAGGGAACGAGCAATGACGTTGAAGGAGTGTTACGAGGCCATAGGGGCCAATTACGAAGAGGTGATCGGCCGTCTGCGCAGCGAACGGCTGGTACAGAAATTTACCCTGAAATTCCTGGAGGACAAAAGCCTGGAGCTTTTGAAGCAATCGTTGGAAGAAGAGAATTATGAGGAGGCGTTTCGGGCCGCCCACACCATCAAGGGGATCTGCCAGAATTTAAGTTTTGACAGACTGCTTGCCTCCGACGCCGTCCTGACGGAGGCGCTCAGGGACGGGAAGGGGCCGGATGTGGACAGCCTTGCGAAACAGGTATTCCTGGATTATGAACAGACGGTTTCCGGCATCCGGGCTTTCCAGGAATCCCTTGGGTAAGAAATAAGAGCGAAGGTTCCCAAACCAGAGTCAGGAGGCGTTTACCTGACGCTTCACCTGTCCGACGGCTTTTTTCACGGCGGGAATTGAGAGAAGGAGTACAGTGAGGAACAGTTCCGGAAGGAGATAGGTGAGATTATAGCCCAAGGTATAGAGGAAGGGATCCATTCCCTCCGGCGCATATTCGGCAAAGAATATATAGCCGGAGATCACATGGAAAAAATAACGGCCGGCGACGCCGACGGCATATCCCGCCGCCAGGCCGTATTTTTTCCTGTGAAAAAAGCCGCTGAGGCCCAGGGCGCCGAAGGCCAGCGGGTAATCGAAAAGCACCTGGAGCGGCGCATAGATATAAGGCCCGGTGATCAGCTGCAGGATGCCGTAGGCGATACCGGCCGTAAGTCCGGTTTTTGGCCCGAAAAAATATCCGGTCAGGGAAATGAACAGCATGCTGAACAGGGTGACGGAGCCGCCGAAGGGCAGGTTTATGAATTTAATAAAGGAAGTGACCGTGGCCAGGGCAATGGCCGCAGCACAGAAGACCAGCTCCGTGGTTTTCATTTTTCGGGAGCCGCGTTTCCCCGCAAAAAGGAAGATGCAGGCGAGCAGAGCTGCCAGAAGGGCGGCCAGGGCCGCATAGCCCAGGGGCTGCAGCAGGTATTCAGAGTTTTCGGCGTCGTAAATCAGAAATGCAGACATAAAAAAACCTCCCTTGCACGGGAGGGGCCGCAAAAAGACACTGTCTTTCGTGGATTACAGCTTCCTTACGCCGGTATTACCCGGTTCAAGTAATGAGGGTCAGGTACGTCCTAAAACTCCCGGACGTACCGTTCTCAGCAGTGCGCACCCCTAGCGTGTGATTTAATTTTTTTCTTGTAGTAAGCGGCAGAGGCTCCTGCCGCCTTTTCTGAGTATAATACCGGTTCTTGAAAATGTCAAGAGGCAGAGAGCAGATGATCGAGAGAGTCGAACCGGTATCCCATTTCCTCCCATTTGGTCAGAAGCTCATCCAGGATCTCTCCGTTGGTTTTTGACGTGCTGTGGAGGAGGACGATGGCGCCGGGATGGATGCGGCCCAGGAGCTTTTCGAAGGCTTCCTCCTTCGTGGGCTGATCATTTTCATACCAGTCCACGTAGGCCAGGCTCCAGAAAAAGGTGGCATATCCCATGTCCTTTGCCATCTGAAGGTTGGATTCGCTGTATTTTCCCTGGGGCGGGCGGTAAAACTTTGTCATGGCCTGGCCTGTGGTCTGTTCAAAAAGCGTTTCCAGATCCGTCAGTTCTTTTTCAAAGGCTTCCTTTGTGGAAATCTGCGACATGTTCGGATGGTGGAAGGTGTGGTTTCCGACCGTATGCCCCTCTGCGATCATGCGTTTGACTAGATCCGGGCTGGTTTCCAGATAATTGCCCACAAGGAAAAAGGCGGCGGGCGCCCGGTGCTTTTTCAGGGCGTCCAGGATGGCGGCGGTATTTCCGTTTTCATATCCGGCGTCAAAGGTCAGATAGATCACCTTTTCGTCTGTTTTTTGGACATAGTAAGCATTCTGTTTTTTCAGGTCGCCGGCGTCGGCATTGCCGACGGGAGCTTTCCCCTTTTCCTGGAAGCTTAAGCCCCAGTCGGAGGCTTCTGCCAGGATCGGCTTCGTCCCGGCCGGCCTGGTCATATGGGCCAGGGAATAGCCGGCCAGGTAGGCGAGAACCAGAAGGAGGGCACGGAGCACGTATTTCTTTCGAAGCAGCAGATGGCTCATGATATTCACCAAATGGGAAGTTTGTATCTATCATATGAAGAAATTTCAAATTGATGCAAAAAGCGCTTGCAAAAAAACGGGACATATGGTATTATTGGTTCGTTGAGTACATGAGAACGAGGCACACGGAGTTCCAGGCTAACACGAGGCTCCATGGTCAAGCGGTTAAGACACCGCCCTTTCACGGCGGTAACAGGGGTTCAAATCCCCTTGGAGTCATTTCAGTCGATTATGCCGATGTGGCTCAATTGGCAGAGCAGCTGATTTGTAATCAGCAGGTTATCGGTTCGAGTCCGATCATCGGCTTTGCAGTTTTCTATCAGTAAGAAGATCAGCTGCTTTATGCAGGCGGAGAGGGAGCTTTTCCTTTTCGGTATATCTGGACCTTTAGCTCAGTTGGTTAGAGCAACCGGCTCATAACCGGTCGGTCCTGGGTTCGAGTCCCCGAAGGTCCACTCATTACC
>CATJIW010000188.1 GCA_949740745.1 uncultured Lachnospiraceae bacterium
GGTCAGCCCGTTGCCGTGGAAAATATTGTCCCCCAGGACCATGGCAACCGAATCTGTTCCGATAAATTCCTCTCCGATAATAAACGCCTGGGCCAGTCCGTCGGGGCTGGGCTGTATGGCATATGAAAGCTCGATGCCGAACTGATGGCCGTCCCCCAGAAGCGATTCAAACCGGGGCGTGTCCTCCGGCGTGGAGATGATCAGAATCTCCCGGATGCCCGCATTCATCAGAACAGACAGCGGATAGTAGATCATCGGCTTGTCATAAATCGGCAGAAGCTGTTTCGACGTTACCTTTGTAAGCGGATAGAGACGCGTGCCGCTTCCCCCGGCAAGAATAATACCCTTCATGGAGTACCTCCTCAAATTCATTTTAATCGACCAGTGTCCAAATCGGCAAAAAGCCACGAAAAACCAGGGCTTCCCCAAAAGCCCGCATATTGGTAATATAACACACCTTCCGCCCTTTTGCAACGGATACTACACAATCCTCCCCACCACGCCCATCAAAAGCTTCATCAAAATATTGCCGTGGTAAAGGGCCCTCAGGAAGCCGTTGGCGTTGATCTGGGCCAGGACCTTCACTCCGAAATCCGTCGCAGAGAAGGGAACCAGCAGGAGGAACAGAAGCTCCAGCGCCAGAAAGCCCTTAAAGATTCCCAGAAGCGCCCCGGCGAAATGGTTGATGCCGTGAATGATCGGCAGGCGGTCCACCACGTTAAAGGCCATAAACAGAATATGGAGGACAAAGAACACAATCAGAAAGGTAAGAAGACCGCCGATGATGTTCAGGCAGACATTTCCCACAAAGCTTCCGATATAGTCCGTGAAACGGTCAACGCCAAACTGCTCATAAACGGCGCTGTTGTTGTTCTCCGCAAGGGTGTCCTTAAGGCTTTGCGGCAGCGGGAGCATGTCAATGACCTTCGCCTGTTCGGCGGCAGAAAGCCCGGTGTCCACCTGCCGCCTCACCTCTTCCTTCACCTGCTCCCCGCCAAGAAGCTCCGCCGGGACGACTGTCCCCGCCGGAATTCTGGTGCCGGCCGGAACCGTCGTCCCGTCAGGAAGCGTAACCTCCATGGGAAGGGTCACGTCCTGCTCCAGAGTGACGCTTCCGCCCTCCTCCCGGACTGCGCCGCCGCCCAGCCGTTCTGCCACCGCCGACTCCAGCTGCTCCTCAATGGCCGACCCCACCTTGCCCGCAATCCATTCATCCAGCCCGGTGTTCCTCTTAAGGAGCCCGGTTACAAAAGGGTTCAGCGCCGACACCAAAATCCCGGCGATAAGAAACGCCGCCAGAGAAAGGCTGCTCTTTAAAAAGCCTCTGGCCGCTCCCGCCACGATATTTACGATGATGATGCCGACCGCACAAATAAAAACAAAATTAATTCCCATGATGTCTACCTACCTGTCCCATAATAGAATCCCGCCCCGGCAGGATTCTGCGCCTGCGGCGGGTTGCATCAGCAGCCTGATCCAGCCGCAGTGCGGTCCCCCGAAGGGCTGTTCCCGTATAGGGGGCAAAGCTTCCTATGCGAGAACATATTTCTCAATACTATATGCCACGCCTTCCTCGTCATTGCCAAGTGTCACCAGATCGGCGGCGGCCTTTACCTCATCCCCCGCATTTCCCATGGCCACGCCAAGGCCCGCCGCCCGAAGCATGGAAACGTCGTTTTCCCCGTCCCCAAAGGCCATGACCTGCTCTGCAGGAAGCCCCAGATGGGCCGCCAGCGAAAGAAGCCCCTTTCCCTTGGTGGCCTCCGCATGGTTGATCTCCAGATTATTTCCCAGCGAGGACGTCACCGAAAGCCCGTCAAGCTGCGCAAGGTCACGCCTTGCCTGCTGCCGCTCCCCCTCCGCATCCTCTCTGAAAAACAGGTTAAACTTTTCCACGGCCAGGCTCCCCTCTGCCACCAGCTCCCTGAGCCCCTCCGTGGGCGTCCTGGTAGAACGGATCAGCCTGCGCCTGGGCTCGTCCGGCATAAAGGTTTCTACCTTATTATAATAATCCGGCTCCATCCGGGCGGTCCCGTCAATGCAGGCGTCCCGCATGGTATGGTACCTGGCGATAAAATCCCACAGCTCCAGCGCCCGTTCCGGTGAAAAAGCCCGTCTCACAATGGGCTCCTGCCGCTCCAGGTCCCAGACCGCCGCCCCGTTCACCGTAATGGCATACCGGACAAAGGGAAGGGCGCAAAGCTTCGGGGAAAGCCCCGTCAGGCCCCTTCCCGTGGCCGGAACGATCCGGATGCCCCGCTGCGCCGCCTCCGAAAGCGCCCGGACGGTGCGCTCCGTCAGCCTCTTATCCGTGGTCAAAAGCGTTCCGTCCAAATCCAGTGCGATCAGCCTGATGTCCCTTCTCATCCCTGCCTGTTTCCTTTCCCGCCCTTCGGCCTTCTTTCGTCATTTTAGCTCCAGCTCTCTCATGGTCTGGGAACCGATCTGCAGATAACTCCGCTCTCCGAGACAGACCAGCTTGTCCGTGCCTCCCGGAAGCGCCCCTTCATACCTGAGCTTTCCGGAAACATTGTAAATCCGGCACTGGGCTTCCCGGTATAACAGGACCTGAGAACCGGAAATCTCCACATGCTCATATTCCCCGGAAATTTCTTCCGAAAAAAGTTCCTTCCCGGACGCCCCGTAGAGAAACAGCCGTTTCGGCCCGCCGCTCTCCGAAACCACCACTCCCACATACTCTCCCGAATAGCAGATGCTGTCAATTTCACCGTTTATATCCACCTGTTTCACAAGCTCCGGCTGCACCGTATGCTCCAGAGAATAGAAGCACAGACGATCCTGGGCAAAGGCGCAGGCGTAGGTATTGTCCAGAAAACGGACCCTCGCCACAATGGAATCCTCATATTCCTTAAATCCACCCACCAGACGGTCTTTCACGCTCTGCCCCTCGTCGTCAAAATTATAAAAAACAACCTGATTCTGCATCAGCCCCTCATCCAGATATACATAGGAAACCATGAGCAGCATTCCGTCGGGAGAAACAGCAATGTCTAACGGATAGCCGTTTCCCGCCAGTGTGGTCTGCACCTCCACCTGAAGCTTCTTCCCGGTCTTGTCATAAAAGGCAATGAGGTTACTCTTCGCATCCTCCAAAACTGCCGCCGTGACTCCGGAGGCAGACACGGAAATCCTGGAAACAGGAAGCTCCGTCGTCACTGTCCCCAGACATCCCGTTTTATCACAAATATAGATGCGGTACCCGTTCCTGTCCGCCACGGCCGCATAATCGCCGCACACTGCGGCAAAAGGGGACTTCATTTCGTACGGCTGGCTCCATACCTCCTCCCCCTTCCGATTCAGGTAAGAGGCTCCGTCCCTGGTAAAGCGAAGCAGATTTTCTCCATAGGCTTCATAACCGGACGAAGCGTCCGCCGCCACCTCCTTTTCCCAAAGGACTGCGATCTCCTCGTACTGGTGGTTCTCCCGGTACAGGCGGTAGCCCAAAACCCCCGCCGCTGTCAGAAGCGCCGCAGACAAAACGGCTGCGAAACGAAGCTTCCGTCTTCTCCGGTCACTCTCCCGGCTCTCAGACTGCTCCTCCTCATCCGGGAAAGGAACCGCCGTCCCGCTGTCAATGACCCTGGCCCGAAGCTTCCGTTTCCTGCTCTCTCTCTCTGATTTTGCCAAGATGTTCCTGTCCATATATGATTCCTTCCCCAAAAAGCCAAAAGCTTTCCTTTACAAGACGAAAAACGGGACCTGCCGCAAGCTCCCGCTTTACACAAGTCCCATTATACTGAAAAGAGGCCTCAAATTCAACACCTTTACACGATTCACTTCTTAATTAAAAATAAAAAACCGGAAATGCGGCAGAATCTCTCCGGATATGATTCCTTCTGCAAAGAGAACGAAAGACGGACTGCTGTCTCTTTCCGGCAAGCCCGGCTCAAAGGCCTGAGAATCCGCCTCACTCCTCCGGCAGCTTCAGCACCTGTCCTTCGTAGATCAGGTTTGCGTTGGCCATGCCGTTAAACCTGCATACCTCCGCCACCAGGGCCGGGGTGCCTTTTCCGTAGTGCTCCTTGCAGATCAAAGAAAGGGTGTCGCCGTTTTTGACCACATATTCCTGATAGGCGGTATCAGCTGCGGCAGGCGAGGCCTCTTCCGTCTGTTCTGCCGGGCCTGGCTTCGTTTCCGCAGACTGTCCCTGAACCGGAGTCTCTCCGGAGGCTTCGGCAGCGGAGGCCGCCTGTCCCGGAGTTTCTGACGGCGCCGTCTCCCCGGCCGTCTCCGCAACGGCAGCCGTCCCTGTGGAGGAGTCCCCTTCTGTCTGCTGCATTTCCGAAGGCGCTGCAGGCTGCCCTTCGCCTTCCTGAGGCTTTTCCGTCGGTTTCACCTCCCCGGCCACCTCTCTCACGAGAGCCTGTCCCGTTTCCGCCTGGCCGTTCTCCGCCAGGGCCGTCCCCGTCTCTGCCTGCTCCTGTCCCGTAAACATGGAAGCCACCTCCCGCATCCCCTGCATCCCGTCGTATTTATACCAGGCGGCCAGCCCGAAACCGGCGCCCAGAATAAGGGCCGCCACGCTGACCGTCCTTAAGGTTTTCGATATGGCGCTTCCGCCGTATGCCGGCTGCTCCTTCTCCTGCTTCCCGTCCATAATGTTCCGAAACTGCCTGGCCGCTTCGTCGGAAACGCCCCGGGAGGGCTGAAGAGCGGCAAACTCCGTGGATCTGGAGGGTTCTCTGGAGATCATGTACTCCTGCATCTGCTCGTTCCGCTCGTAATATATGTAATAGCCCTGGAGCCGGTGGCCTCCCTGGCTGTCAAACCAGTAAACGGTCTCCTCTTCCCGGTTTGCGTCGTAGACGAAAAGTATCTGGTTCTGGCTGCGGAAATTTTCACCGTGGCTTTTCTGCAGATTATAAAGATCCGTCACCCGGCTGTCGCCGCTGCATACAAACCAGCCGCAGACCTCCACCTCCTGAAAGCATTTTTCCGCCTGCTCGTAAACGTCATTCCAGGCCGAAGCCGTCATAACCACCCGGCCGTCCCTCACCTCATAATCCTTCGCCACAACGGCCCCCCGGACAAACAGGCAGGGAACGTCCTGTTCCTTTTCCTGTCTGCCCAGGAGAATGCCGACGCAGGTTTCGTTTTTCCGTCTCATTTTCTCAATAAAGGTTGCCACATAATCTTCTAAATACAGGCCCAGCTCTTTGTCAATATCCCCAATCTGCCTGATATTTCTGGGTATTTCCATAATTCATGTCCCTTTCTGCATCTGCGGACCCGACGCAACCGATTCCGGCGCAGATACAGTCTGCCAGCTCCATTACCACGGAAAGGCGGGTGTTCTGCAAAAGCGGCTCGAAGCTGCCCCCGTATCCCACGATTCCCGTAATAAAGATGTCTCCCACGGACATCAGGTTTTTGCTGACCCCCAGCCCCGGCCGGATGGCGCCGCGTCCCAGTGTAATATATCCCACATGCTCATATCTTCCTACCGAAGCGTCGACGGCCACAATGACATAGTCCCGATAATACTGTCCGATCATTTCCATGGTTTCATTCAGATTGACTGCATGGATGGGCTGCATCAGCGTGCCGAATACCCGGTACTCTTCTCCTTTCGTTCTCTGCAGCTTGTAGCCCACCAAAGGCCCAAGGCTGTCTCCCGTGGATCGGTCGCTCCCTATGCATAGGAACAACACTCCTTCTTTTTTCGTGCTTTTTCTCACTTCCGCCACTAATTTTCTAAACTGGCCTCCGAACAACTCCGGCGAGAACCATTTTCCGGCTTTATGGTAATAAATTTGTCTGTTCATATGATCACCGTTTTGCCCTCTCCGGGAGCCCTCTTCTTCCGGAGAGCCGTTTCCCGCCCAGGACAATTCCTTTTATCCGGAGTATTTCCCATTCTTTTCATAATTAAACCATAAACTTACATTTGTATGCTGCCGCACCAGAAGCCGAAATCCTCACTCCTGATTCCGGCGGCCCGCTTAAACTCCGGCAGCCCGAACATGGAGGCCATAAATTTTTCCTGGGGCTTGAAAATACCCGGCACGCCCAGGATGTACTGATATCCGGACTGGAACCGCTTCGCCGGCTGTCTCTGCCTTCTCGCCAGGATCAGATACCGGTACTGAAAATATCCATGGAGTACGAAGCTGTTGTTCCCGTAAGGCCAGTTTTCTCTGGGCAGCCGTCCGATGTCCTGTATATGGATCTGCAGAACCTCCCAGCCCGCCTCCGCAAGAACCCGCTTCCTTGGCAGGATCTTCTGCAGGCATTCCCATAAAGGAAGCTCCGGAAAGCCCTCCCGAAAGTAAAAATTCTCCGGCATGCGTCCGGCGGCGGCAGCGGCCGCCTCCTGCTGTGCCTTTCCGGCCTCCCCGGCCGTCTCCTGCCGTGCCTTTCCGGCTTCTCCGGTCGCCGGTCCTGTTTTCCGGCCCGCCTCTCTCTCTTCCCGGCCTGCCCGGACCTTCGCCTCCGGTTCTGCCTGTACTTTCATTTCCCCTTCTGTCTGGGGCTTCGCCTCCTGTCCCTCATGCGTTCCCGATTCTCCGCCCCTTTTGCTCTCTTCCTCCCCGGAAGCCCCCGGCTCCGGCGGCTCCTGTCCCCGGAGCCTCTCTGCAGACTCCTTCGCCTGCGATTCCTCCGGACTTTGCTTCGGCGGCTTCAATGGTTCCCCAGGGGCTTCCCCGGACGGCTCCCGGCTCAGGGAGGCAGCCTCCCGCAGCACGGCCTTCAGCGATTCCGGCTGCAGAAGCTCTGTCTTCATGGGCTCTGCCTGCGTGGTCCGCTCTGCCTGTTTAAAGACTTCCATTCCGGTAAGAGGGCCCGCTGCAGCCGTCTCCGGCAGGGATGCCGCCGCAAGTCTCTCTTCTTCCCCGGCGATCCTGGCGTTTCTCAGGGCCCCAATATGTATCACAGTATCATCCCAGGTAGTCAGATATGCCTTCTGTACGGAAACTCTGCTCCTGAGATACAGGCCCTTGATAAAGCTCAGTCCGTAACCGCTTCCGCTGAGATTTTCCTCCTGCTTCCCGAATACCGCTTCTCCTGTCCCGTTTTTTACGGGAATCTGCCCCAACGGAACCAGAAGGCAGCCCGCCTCCCGGTATCCGTAGCCGTACAGACTCAGCTCCTGCCCGCTGCATTCATAGGCTCCTTTGATGCTGATGCTGATCCGGCACTGGCCGTTTCTGGCCTCAATTTTGGCAAATCCCACATTTTTTGTCTTCATATCGCCTTCATAGGCATATATATATGAGATAAAACGTCTGTATTCTGCCAATTGTCACCACTCCTTCTCCTTTATTGTATGCGGCAGGAAGCGTAAATAGAACCAAAAAAACAAGACAGCCCTCTTTTCGAGAACTGTCCCGTTCCTTTCCGTATTTCTAATGTTCAAGCATCCTCTTTTCTCATTCCCGCATTAGGACTCTACGCTTCCCTGCTCTTCCTCCTCCGACTCCAGAAGCGTACTCTCATACTTCGCCAGAATGATGTTCTGGATCTTGTCTCTGGTGTCAGAATTGATAGGATGGGCAATATCCCGGTACTCTCCGTCTGCGGCTTTTCTGCTGGGCATGGCAATGAACATGCCCTTTTCTCCCTCAATCACTTTGATATCGTGTACGACAAACTCATTATCCAGGGTAATGGACACAATGGCCTTCATTTTTCCTTCTTTTGATACTTTCCGAACC
>CATJIW010000189.1 GCA_949740745.1 uncultured Lachnospiraceae bacterium
AGATCCTGCAGGTCAGGGGGCTTCCCGTCCGCCAGCTTTCCGGGATTGTCCACCAGTATGGAGGGATCCTGGGGCCGGCCCACCCGTACGGCGCCAAATTTTTAAGCGCCATGTGCTCGAAGCGTCTGGAGCGGGAGCCGGAGCTGATCCATGAATTTGATTTCGTGGAGGCGTTCAATACCTGCGAGCTTCCGGAGTCCAACCGGAAGGCGGCTCATCTGGCGGCCAGGCACGGGAAGGTCTGTTTTGGCGGCTCGGATTCCCATAAGGTGGATTATATCGGCATGGCTTACACGGAGATCCGCGAGCCGGTCGCCTGTGCGGACGATCTGATCCGCCTGGTGAAGGAGGGGCGGATCGACGGCTGCGGCGGAACGGAACGGGAACCGAAGGAGCGTACGCCTCTATGGGCGGCCACGATCGGAGCCGGATGGAAGATTTACAACCGGGGTGTGGCGGTAGCCAGGTGTCATGCGAGGAAGCTGGGGCTTAAGGAAGCCGGGTTTTACGGTTAGGATTTGATGGAGGATTTATATGCGGGGAATCAGACAGTGGATGTCGGACCACGGGGAAGTGGCGGGCATTCTCGTGTTTTTACTGGTGATCATTGTAATCGGCGGAGCCTCTTATGGCATCAGCTATGCGGCGGGAGGAAGCTCCGGGAAGAAGGGCCTTTCAGGCTCTTCTTCGCCGGAGACTCTGGCGATGGGAAATCCGCCGCAGAGCAGTGAACCTGTAACGGAGGCAGGCCTGCCGTCCGAAGAGGGGGACGGGCCCTCCGTGCAGCCTCTGGAATCGGGAGAGAGCGTTTCTGCAGCTTCGGAGCCGGAGAGCAGCGGGGCGGCGGGAGGCGCAGAGCCGAATGCGCCTGCGGCCCCGGAGTCTGTTCCCGGCGAGAGCGGCGGGGCGGCTCAGGGCGAAACCTTTACGGAGCACGGCGTTCATTTCCAGGCGGTGGACGAGCAGGTGACGGCCAAGATTGAGACCAATCTCCGGCGGGTCCCCAGCACGGAAAAGGACGAGGATGTGGTTACGAGGATTTACAACGGCGACTGGATCAGGCGGACCGGCGTCGGCCACAATGGCTGGTCCAGGGTGGAGTACGAGGGGCAGGTGCTTTATGCGGTTCCCAGCTATCTCTCCACCGACGGCTCTTCTGTCCCGGTCCCTGCCTATCAGGAGGCTTCGGATAATGTGACGGCCAAGGAAGAGGTCTATCTGCGGTCGGCGCCGGATTCTTCCACCGACGATAACGTGGTGGCTGTCCTGACCCACGGGGAGTTCGTGGCCCGCACCGGAATCGGGAGCAACGGCTGGTCCAGGCTTGATTATAACGGCGCCGAGGTTTATGCGGTCACCAGTCTGTTAACCACAGAATAAGGAGAATTTGGGAGCAGCGGCCCTGTTTTCTGCCAGTGTATGGCAGAGCAGGGCTGTTTTTTGTTTTTCCCTGGAGCTCCCTGAAATTTCATCGCATAGCTTCCGATAACAGGGCGGGATTTTTGATACGGGAAATCCGGCCTGCTAAAATATTAGTTGGCAAATATCTGGAAACATTGTATAATGAAATTATAATTTCTGAAAATGGCGAAGGGAAACTGTCTGTACAGGCGGGGACGAGGGGGGCGAACCGGGTCGGGATTCCGGGGAGGCGCCGGATCCGGAACGGAAGGAGCTTTCGGGTATGTGACGAAATCGTAACTTGTGAATGGCACAGGGCCTGTGATAAGCTGAGAGGAGGAGGGGACGTCCATGAAGCTGGAAGTAAGGAAGCTGGTAAAAAACTACGGAAAGAAGCAGGCTCTGAAGGGGATCAACATGGCTCTGACGGAAGGGGTCTACGGTTTTTTGGGACCCAACGGGGCCGGAAAGAGCACGTTTATGAATATCCTGACCGGGAATTTGAAGGCTGCCTCCGGGCAGATCCTTTACGACGGGGAGGACATTGTGAAGATGGGCCGGGAGTTCCGGGGGATCCTGGGCTATATGCCCCAGCAGCAGGCTCTTTACCCCGGCTTTACGGCAGAAGGGTTTTTGGCGTATATGGCGGCTTTACGGGGCATGAAACGGTCTGAGGCGGCAAGGCGGATTCCGGAGGTGCTTGCCGAGGTAGGTCTTTCGGAGGTGGCCGGGGACAAGGTAAGGTCTTTTTCCGGCGGTATGAAGCAGAGGCTCCTGATTGCCCAGGCAGTGCTTGCGGAGCCGAAGGTGCTGGTTCTGGACGAGCCTACGGCGGGGCTTGACCCCAAGCAGCGGATAGCCATCCGAAACCTGATTTCGGAAACTGCGGCGGGGAAGATTGTGATCATTGCCACCCACGTGGTAACAGACGTGGAATCGGCGGCCAACCGGATTCTGCTGATCCGGGAGGGGGAAATGGCGGCGGATTCCACCAGAGAGGAGCTTTGTTCGGCCCTTGCGGGCAAGGTGTTTGAATTAAAGCTTCCGCAGGAGAAGCTTAAGGAGGTGGAGGGGAATCCGGCCTTTCTGGTGGGGAATATTTCCAGAGAGCGGGAGACCCTGTTTGTCCGGGTGATTTGTGACGGAAAGCCGGAGGGCTATGAGGCAGAGCCGGTGCGGCCGGGGCTGGAGGACGTGTACCTTTCCTGCTTCCGGGAATGAGCCTTCCGGCAGGGCCGGGCGTCTGCCGGCCGGGATTTTGCAGCCTGTGCGTTCCGGCGGGGCGGTTTGTAGAAAGGAAGGAGGGTGCGGATGGGAAGACTCGTTTTTTATGAATGGAAAAAACTGTTTGGGAAGCGTCTGATTCCGGTCCTTCTTCTGTTCTTGTTCCTGTTCAACGGCCTGATGCTGTACCGGGAGTCGGGGCAGAGGATCAATTGGAGCTATACAAGGAAGGACGTGGTCCGGGTTTACGCAGACCTTGCGGGATGTACGGCGCCGGAGGCGGAGGCAGCGCTGACGGAAAAGAAGGAGCTTCTCTCGGCGGTGGCGGTCTGGCGGGAATGGGTAGACGGCTACGGGGAGTGGAACGAGAAAGAGCGGGAGAGCTTCCGGGAACGCAATGCAAAGACGTTTGAGAAATACCCGGATCTGGATCCGGAGGGAAGCTATCTTTCCTATCTGACGAATTTTTACAGCGAGCAGGACCTGCTGGACAATGTGCTCTCCCAGGTCTCGGCCGCGGCCCATTATGATGAATATCTGGAAGGGATCGACGAAGAGGCGAAGATCATGACCTCGTCGTCCCTTTTCGGGGATCCGGACACCTTTTCTTATAGGAACATTGAACGGACCCCGCCGGTTTACGCCCATCTGAAGGGAACCTCGCTTCCGGCGGCGGATTCCGAGGGGATTCTTCTGGCGACGGAGTTCAGGCTGACGGACGTGCTCCTTTTGGCTGCATTCCTGATCCTTGCCCTTTCCGTAATGGTGGGAGAGCGGGAGGAGGGAACTCTGCTCCTTATAAAGCCTGCCCGGCGGGGGCGCCTGGAGACGGTCACGGCGAAGCTTTTTACGATGCTTGCCTGCGCTGTCCTTTTCACCCTGTTCTTTTACGGGGCCAATCTGTTTTTGGCGGGGCGGCTTCTGGGGCTTGGGGATCTCTCACGGCCGGTCCAGAGCATCCGCGGGATGCTGGCCTCCCCTTATGCCATGACGGCGGGGCAGTACCTGGGGGTGTTTCTTGGGGCGAAGGTCTTTGCGGCGCTCACCTTTGCCTCTCTGCTGTTTTGTCTGTGTACCGTATTTCGGAACGGCCTTAGCGCCTGTCTTGCTTCGGCGGGGGCGATTCTTTTGGAAACGGCGCTGTACCTGACCATCGGGATTCATTCCTACCTGAGTCCTTTAAAGGTTCTGAATCTGGTGTGCATGGCGGACGCCCCCTGGTTTTTGGGGGACTACCGGAATATGAACGTATTCGGCTATCCGGTAGAGGTGATTCCGGCGGTTCTTGGGGCGGCGGTTCTTGCGGCGGGGCTTTCCTGCTTCCTTGCCCTTTTCCGCTATGTGAAGGAGGCTTCGGCCCTCAGTGCGGAGAACCGCATGCTTTTCTGGTGGAAGGCATTTTTAAGGAAGCGCCGGGGAAGGAGCCGGAAGGCCGGGGGAGGGAGGATCCGGGTGGGACTCTTCGGGAAGGAGTTCTACAAAATCTTCGTCATGGAGCGGGCCGGGCTCCTCCTGCTGGCCTTTGCTCTGCTCCAGTGGAACGGTTACCGGGATTTCCGGGTCTATCGATCCCCGGAGGAGATGTTCTACCGGCAATACATCGGCTGGGCAGAGGAGGTTTCCCTTCGGGAGGCGGCAGGCAGGTATCAGGAGGAGCAGAAGCGGTTTGACGGCATGGACCGGAGGGCGGCTAAGGCGGCTAAGGCCTATGCGGCCGGAGAGATTTCCTATGAGGAAAGGGAAGCGGCACAGATGGAAGTGCAGTCGTCCCAGAATGCCCGTGTCGGTTTTTCGAAGGCGCTGGCTCAGTACGAGCATGTGCTTGAAATGGTCCGGGCGGGAACGGAGGCGGAGCTTTTTTATGCTTCCGGCTGGGAAGCGCTCCTGGGCCCTGAGGGACAGCGGGTGGATGTCATGGATGCAGGAAAGCTGGCTTTTTTCCTTGTGGTGGGACTTGCGGCTGCATTTTCGGTGGAAAAGACCAGCCGGGTGGAGCTTTTGCAGAGTACCTGTGTCCGGGGAGGAGGAGGCTGCTGCAAAAGGAAATATCTGGCGGGGCTTCTGTACGGGACTCTGGCCTGGGCCGTCGCATTCCTGCCCCGTTTCCTGACGGTGTTTTCTGTCTACGGGACGGCCGGGCTTGCAGCGCCTTTAAAAAGCCTTCCCATGCTGAGCGACCTTCCTTTTAACCTTCCGCTTTGGGGGTATCTGGCGCTGGTGGGGCTTTCCCGCTATCTGGGGATGGCGGCGGCGGCGGGACTTGTGTTCTGGCTTTCCAGGCGGAGCGGGAATCTGGTCCACACGATTCTTTTGGGAAACCTTTTGCTCCTGCTCCCGGTGTTCTTGTATTTGATGGGGCTTACGGGGGAACCGGCTTTTTCCCTGCTTCCCATGCTCACGGGAAGCTCCATGTACCGGCTGACGGCGGGACGGATCGTTTACTGGTGCCTGGCTCTGGCGGCGGGCGCCTGGTTCTATATCCAGACTTATGAGGAGGGGGCGTTGTCATGAAGAAAAAATGGATCGTGTTTGGGGCGGCAGCCCTGTTTCTTGGAGCGGCGGGACTGGGTATTTACCTTGGGACGCCCTCTATTCCGAAAAGAGACGGGGACCAGAGGGTGCCGGTACAGTCCGTGGCGTCCCTTACCGGGTATGCGGAGGCGGAGGCGCTCCGCAGCCGGTTCCTGGGGGTCCTTTCCAGAAAAGAGGCGGTGACGGTGCGGCTGGATCCCGGCCGGGAGACGGGGGAATTTCTGGCGGAAGCAGGGGACCGGGTGAAGGAAGGCTCCGTCCTTGCCGTTTACGACAATTCCTCTCTCGTGTTAGAGCGGGATCAGCTTTTTCTGGACAGGGATCAGCTGGTTTTTGACCAGGAGAGTGCCGAACTCCAGATCCGGACGCTGAAACGGGAACGGAGTCAGGCGGAGGCAGCGCAGAGGGGAGATTACGATTTGCAGATCCTGCATGCGGAAGCGGAGCTGGAGCGGAAGGAATATGATCTTGACCGGAAAAACCGGGAGATCGGGGCACTGGAGGAGAAGCTGGCGGAATCTGAGGTGGTGTCTCCCTGCGGGGGCGTTGTGGCGGAGGCGGACCGGGAGGGCGGAAGCTTTTCTATCGTGCCGGAGGATGCCTATGAGTTTGTTTTTTCTGCCAGTGAGGAAGAGGCCGGGGGATTCCAGGCCGGGGATGCGGTGACAGTCGTCTCCAGAGACGGGAGCCTTTCTCTTGCCGGGAAGGTGGAAAAGGTCGGGATAGGAGAGCCTTCGGACGGAGAAACAGACCAGGGGGCCGCCAGGGCTTCTCTGTCCCCGGTAAGCGGCACGGTCACGGGCGCAGACGCTTTTTTGCCGGGACAGCATGTCTATATCGAAAAAACGGAGGCCGGGGAAGGGGGCTCTGCCGCAGCTGACGGACGCAGGGAGGAGAACGGCCCGGACGGGGCCGCCGCTAAGGCCGAGATCCTTCTGCCGGAGGGGTATGTGAAGGATGCTTCCGGGAATCCCTGGGTATGGGCGGCGGGGGAGGACGGCCGGATAGAGAAGCGCCGGATCGTTCTCGGATCCTACAACGACCGGCACAGCGCCTGGCAGGCAGAGGAGGGGCTTTCCATGACGGATTATCTGGCATGGCCGTCGGCCCTTTTGGAAGAGGGGATGGAGGCGGACTTCGGGGAATAAAGCGGCTTCGGGGATTTTCCTGCGCCGCCTGTTCCTGAAGAATATAGAGAGGTGTATGGTATGGAGAAAGGGATGTGGACAGGAAAGACGAGGCTTCTTGCGGGAGGATGCGCAGCGGCTTTATTGCTGGCGGGGGTCTTTTCCGGCATGGGGCTTCGGAGGCTCTTTCCAGAAGACGGGAAGGAGGTTCCGGTTTATTCTGTGGAGGGGCTCCGGAATAAGAAGTGGTCCGATGCGGTGGCTCTTCCCGCCACGGTGGAAACAGGGGCCCTGACTGCTTACTATTATGACAGCCGGAAGCCGGCGGCGGAGCTTTACGTGAAGGAGGGGCAGATGGTGGAGGCCGGCACGCCCCTGCTGCGCTATGACTGTACAGTCCTGGAGGAGGAGCTTGCCGGGGTGGAGCGGAGCCTTGAGAACCAGCGGGTCTATCTGGGCCGGCTGGGAAGCTTCATTGAGGTCCTGAAGACGACGAAGCCAAGGGCAGACGGCCTGGGACGGGCGGGAGGGGTATTGTCTGTCTCTGCCCGGAGGGGGCCGGCGGGAGGGCTTCTTTCTGTTTCCGGTGCGGCGGCGCCTGTTTCTGCGGAAGAGAGCCTGGAAGGGTTTACGGAGACTGAGGGCCGGGACGGCGCCCCTGTGGTCTACGACCGGGTCGACGAAGCTTCCGTTTCTTCCGGAGGGAATGGAACGGCGCAGGATCCTTACGTCTACTATGTAAAAAAGGGCGGGGAGGTGGCCCCGGAGATGCTTGCCATGCTGGCGCGGATGAAGCTCTGCGGCCGGTTTGTCGTCGTAGAGGACGAGACGGGCATCCAGACGCCGCTCCTTGTCTGGACCTTTGACGGAAAGATCTACGAGGAGGCCATTCAGGGGGAGGCGCCTTCGGAACCGCCTGCGGAAACCACTTCTTCTGCGCCGGAATCCTCTTCGGAGAGTATGGAGGAGAGCAGCTTCACGGAGGACGATTCCGAGGCGGCGGAAACCACCGGGGTGCCGGAGCCTTCTGCCTCCGAGGAACAGACGACGGAGCCGGAGCCGTCTGAGGAGAGCAGCTTTGAAACAGAGGAAAGCCCTTCGGATCCGGAGGAAGAGACCGGGACAGAGGGCGGCGGCTCCTTTGACGACGATGCTCTGAATGAGGCTTTGGAGGGGCTGGAGAGCGAGCCTCAGGGGTATACGAAGGAGGAGCTTGTCCGGGCCATACGGGAGCGGAGCCTGGAATATGAGAATCTGGAGCTTGCCATCCGAAAGAATGAGCAGCAGGCGGAGGATCTGAAAAAAGAGATTGAGGAGAACGTCCTGACGGCAAAGGAGGACGGCCAGGTGCGGACGGCGGCAGAGCCCGGAGAGGCGGCCCGTCTGGGACAGCCGGTGCTGACGGTCCAGGGAAGGGCCGGAAGTCTTTTGAGAGGGCAGATGAACGAGGTGCTGGCGGCGGCTTTGAAGCCCGGCGACAGGTTTCTGGTGTCAGCCAGAGTAAGAGGGAAAGAGGTTTCCTTTACGGCTGTCCTTCAGTCGGTGGAAACGGAGCCGGGGGACGGGAGGGAAGCGGACGAAAGCACGGCGGGCGGTGCGCAGGAGAGAGCCTTTGGAGGGGACGGGGCGGCCCTGCCTGCCGGGGAAGCTGCGGGAAACCCGGCTATGAGCCATTATTATTTTTCGGCTTTCCCGGAGGAGAAAAAAGGGATCCGGGAGGGGGATCGGGTGGAGATTATGATTCCGCGGACTGCCTTCGGACAGAAGGCGGAGGGGGAAGCTGCTTCCGACGGAAGGATCGTCCTTCCGGACTCGCTCCTGTCCTATGAGGGCGGCTCCGCCTTTGTATATGCCATGGGCGGGAACGGCCGGTTGGAGAAGCGGCCGGTGGAGACCGGCAGGAGCTTCGGTGGAACGGAGACGGAAATTCTTTCCGGGCTTGACGGGAAAGACTACCTGGCTGTCCCTGAGGAGGCGGCCGGGATGGAAGGGGCGAGGGCCCGGATCGTCTATGGGGAAGAGATGGAGATTAAAACGGAGGAATCGGAAGGATGGGAGGAGACGGAACCGTAAAGGAAAAGAGGCGTCTGTTTGCTTTGGCCTTTCTTGTCCTGCTCGCTGTCTTGACGGTCGGGGCTGCGGCTTTTCGCCTGGGCAGGCGGGAGGGGGAGGCAGAAAAGAACGGGAGTCCGGGGGAAAACGGAAAAACCGGAGGAACCGGGAGAGCGGAGGAGGAAGGAGAGGCGGGAGCGGAAGGGAGCGGGGGAGATTTCGGAAGCGGCTCTGTGACGGTGGCCCCTTCTCTTTCGGACGGAACCTTCTGTGATTTTTCCCTGGAGCCTGCGCCTGCGGCCCTGGTTTCCCTGGCCGACCGGCTGCTCCCGGAGCTTGAGAGGAAAGAGCGGGTGGCGGCGGCCGCCGCCTATTATCGAAGGGATCATGCGGCGGTTTATTGCGGAATGGAGGGCCTGCCGGCAGGAAGCGTCCTGGGGATCGGGCCGGATTTTTTGGCGGCGGCCGGTTTTGGGGTAGAAAAGGGACGTGGGATTTCGGAGCGGGACGTGGAAGAGAAAAGGCGTGCGGCTCTTCTGGACGGGCGTGCCGCCCAGGCTCTTTTTCCGGGAACGGATCCGGTGGGGAAGACGGTGGAGGTGGAGGGGAGGCTCTACCAGGTGACGGGCGTCGTCAACCTTCCGGAGCCCCGTACAGGAGGCGGATTGGTGCTTATTCCGGAGAGCACCTGGGGGGAGGTGTACCAGTACGAAGAACCGAAGTCGGTGGTGCTCAGGCTTTCGGAGTCCGGGGAAGAGTCCTTCACGGAGGAGGAATGGGAAGCCCTGAGGGAGGAAACGGGCGTCGGTGCGGCAAGGATCTTAAACAGCATGGCGCCGGAGGGGGAAGAAATCCGCTATCGGATGCAGTGACGGGGAAGCCGTTCACGGCATTTGGCCTGGGCAGACTGGAAAAACCGGTTGACTGTCCGGTTACTGTATAGTTTATAATGACATGGAGAAAGCAGGGGTTCGTACAAAAGCCGGAGGGAAAAAGACCATGCAGACGGATTATAAAAATAAGGGGCTCAATTTGCTGAAAAAAGGACAGAAGGGAATGATCCATGCCATATTCAGCCGGTTCGGCCTGGCGCTTGTCATGCTGATCCTGCAGGTGCTGATCCTGTTTGGCATTTTTCAGTGGTTTGAGGAATATCTGCCCCATATTTTCGGAGGCATGGTGTTTTTGACCTTCATTTTGGTCATCGTCTTTCTGAACATGAACAGCAGGATCAATCCCACGGTAAAGATTACCTGGCTTATGGTGATCATGCTTCTGCCGGTGTTCGGCGTGCTGTTTTTTGTTTATATCCAGAGCGACCTGGGGCACCGGGTGGTGAAAGGCTATATGGATCAGGTGATTTCGGAGACAAAAACCTGCATTCCTCAGAAGGAAGAGGTTATGGAGCGGCTTAAGGAGGAGAATCCGGGAGCCGCCTCGCTGGCCCGCTATATTGCCAGAAGCGGCTGTCATCCGGTGTACGACCGGACAGCTGTCACGTATTTTCCTTTGGGGGAGAATAAATTTGAAGAGATGCTGAAGCAGCTTGAGGCGGCGGAGCATTTTATTTTCATGGAGTACTTTATTGTGGATGAGGGGGTCATGTGGGGACAGATCCTGGAGATCCTGGCGAAAAAGGCGGCGGAAGGGGTGGAGGTGCGGTTTATGTATGACGGCACCTGTGAGTTTGCCCTTCTGCCCAGGGATTATCCGAAAAGGCTTAAGGCGCTGGGGATCAAATGCCGGGTTTTTGCGCCGGTTACGCCCTTTGTCTCTACGCATTACAATTACCGGGATCACAGGAAGATCCTGGTGATTGACGGACATACGGCTTTTAACGGCGGCGTGAATCTGGCGGACGAGTACATCAATCAGAAAGTGAAATTCGGACACTGGAAGGACACGGCCGTCATGCTGAAGGGGGAGGCGGTGAAAAGCTTTACCCTGATGTTTTTGCAGATGTGGGGAAGCGGAGGGAAAAAGGAGGAAATGGAGCAGTTCCTTTCGTACCCGTCCGGACAGGCGGAAGGCGCAAAGGGTTATGTGATCCCTTACGGGGACTGTCCTCTGGACGGGGACCGGCTGGGAGAGCGGGTGTACATGGATATCCTGAACCGGTCCACGGATCATGTGTATATTATGATGCCTTATCTGATTTTGGACGGGGAAATGGAGACGGCCCTTAAATTTGCCGCCGAGCGGGGCGTCCGGGTGGTGGTCCTGCTTCCCGGAATCCCTGACAAGGCCGTTCCTTATGCTCTGGCAAAGACCCATTATGGGTCTTTGCTGGAGTCGGGGATCAGGATTTATGAATACACGCCGGGCTTTGTCCATGCGAAGGTCTTTGCCGGAGACGGAAGGGAGGCGGTGGTGGGCACCATCAATCTGGATTACCGGAGCCTGTATCATCATTTTGAGTGCGCCACTTATCTGTACGGCGCAGACTGCATTTCGCAGATCGAGGAGGATTTTCAGGCCACGCTGGCAAAGTGCAGGCAGGTCACCATGGAGACGGTCCGGAAGGAGAGGTTTGGGGTGAAGCTTACGGGATGTCTGATGAAGGTGTTTGCGCCGCTTATGTAGGCCGGTTTTTGAAAACCGGCCGGTGAACGCTATCTGCGGACGGGGATTTCGATCTGTACGATATAATCCTCCGCATGATCGGTCACGGTTTCATTGAGGATTTTTTCATATGAGAATCCGGCCGGTTCCAGGCCGTGTTCTCTGGTGTAAGTAAAAATTTTTTCATATTTGGCGGACATTTCTTCCCAGCCTCCGCGGAAGAAGGTCCGCAGGCAGGTTCCGCAGGGCTGGATGTGCAGCCCTGCTTTTTGTATGGAGAAGGGGATTTCGATGAACAGGCAGCAGTAGTCGTTATATTCTCCTCTGAGGAGGCTTTCTACCGGGATCATGGTTCCGTAGGAAGCGTCGTGAAGGCTCCGGAGCCCATATTCACGGGTTTTGGCGACGATCATTTCGACGGCCCGGTCGTAGGAGGTGTCCCGGTTAAGATCCACCGTTACCAGACAGCTTTCCTCTTTTTGGACCAGATAGATTTCGGACAGATCCATAGTGAGCAGTGTTTCCATGCTTTGGCGGTGGCCGCAGAGGGTCTTGCGCACGGCCTTCAGGTGGTCGAGCTTTTCGTCCAGCTCCGCTATTTTTTCGTCCAGCAGGCATTTTAAGGTCCGGGCGGAGCGGTGTTTCACAAAGTCCTGGATCTCGCTTATAGACACGTCCAGTTCCCGAAGCATCAGGATGGTTTCCAGCAGGGAGCTTTGGTGATAGCTATAAAAGCGATAGCCGTTTTCCGGGTGGATGAAGGCGGGCCTGAAAAGCCCGATCTCGTCGTACCACATCAGTGTTTTTTTGTTGATGCCGTGAAGGGCGGCGAACTGGCCGATGGTGAGCAGTTTGTTTTTCTCTTTCATCTGAAAATCCCTCTTGACTGTACAGTTACTGTATGGTTTATGATACACCGTGCGGGGAGAAAACGCAAGAGGAATCCCAGAGAAAGGAACTGGAAAATATGGAAAAACAAAATGCCTATGAAAAGCCTGTTACATTGAAAAATATCCTGAAATTTGCGGTCCCGACCATTGCCATGTCGGTATTTATGTCTTTTTACACCATGGTGGACGGTCTGTTTGTGTCAAATCTGATTGGTACGGACGCTTTGTCTGCCATCAACCTGACTGCGCCTGTGATCCAGCTTGTCACCGCCGTTTCCACCATGCTTGCCACCGGGGGAAGCGCCGTCATCATGAAAAAAATGGGAGAGCAGAAGGCAGAGGAGGCCAGGGAGGACTTTACCTTCCTGATCCTGGTAAACGTGGCAGTCGGCTTTGCCATGTGCGGTTTGGGATACCTGCTGATGGATCCTCTTTTTGCCGGCATGGGCCTGTCTGCGGAGGTAACCGGATACTGTACGGAATATTTGAGCCGGTATCTTTGGTTCACCGTTCCTATTTTGCTGATGAATAATTTCACTTTGTACATGATCGCCGGCGAGAGGGCGGCGCTGTCTCTGGTCTGCTCCGTGGCAGGGGGCGTCCTGAACATGATTTTGGACTACGTGCTGATTGCCTGGGCAGGCATGGGGATCGGCGGGGCGGCCATTGCGACGGGGATGGGATATTCGGTGACGGCCGTTGTGGGATTTTTTGTCTTTGCCCGGAAAAAGAGTCTTCTGCATTTTCGGAGGCCGGTCGTCCGTTTCCGGGTTCTTTTCCATGCGGCCTCCAACGGCTGCTCGGAAATGGCGACGGCTCTGGTCACCGGGATCATTACCATGATGTTCAACTGGACAATGCTCACCTATGTGGGGGAGGCAGGAGTGGCCGCCGTGACTATTATTATGTACGTGCTTATGTTCGCAGGCTCCCTGTATACGGGCTATTCTTACGGAGTGGCACCCATGCTCAGCTTTTATTACGGGGAACGGAATCGGGAAAAGCTGAAGAGGCTGGTCGCCGTAAGCCTTTGGGTGATCACTGCGATCTCCCTTGTCACCGTGGCTGCTTCTTTTCTTTTTACCAGGCCGCTGGTGTCTGTTTTTGCAGGGCCGGAAGATCCGGTGTATGCCCTTGCGGTTACCGGGAACCGAATCTGCACCGTCGCCCTGCTGTTCGTGGGCTTTAATATTTTTGCCAGCGGGATGTTTACGGCCTTTTCAAACGGCATGGTATCTGCCCTTCTGGCATTTTCCAGATCTTTCGTGTTCATGGTGATCGCCATGCTCGTCCTGCCCGCTCTTTTCGGCGTGAACGGCGTCTGGCTGGCAACACCGGCGGCGGAGCTTATGGCCCTTTTTCTGTCGGCAGCCATGTTTTTCAGATACAGGAAGAGATATCGGTATTAAGAAATCGGGTGCGTCTGGGAGGAGCCTGCAGCCCCGCAGGCGGGGATCCGCTCACGGGGCTGCAGTTTTTCCTGATAAAGAAGACGGGAGGCTTATTTGCGGCAGCCGCAGTTTCCGCCGTCCGGGCCGTCGAAGGCCGGGTTGAACGCATAGAAGTTTTTGGAATCCAGATTATCCTGAACCACCCGCAGCGCCTCGCCGAACCGCTGGAAGTGGACGATCTCCCGTTCACGGAGGAAACGGATGGGATCACAGACCTCCGGATCCTTGATCAGACGGAGGATGTTGTCGTAAGTGAGTCTTGCTTTTTGCTCTGGTGCGACCTTGTAAGAACAACCTGCAAAGAGTGAGGGACGATGAGACAAGCCATCCTACAAAGAAATATTCGAGAAAAAGACGAGAAGAAACAAGAAAGCGGCTTGTATTGCAAACGGGATTTATATATACTATAAATAAAGCAGAACGATCATTTCGGCAGAACATGAGAGCCTTTACAGGCGATTGCGAAACTCAAAAGTTTGTTGAATATTCTCACAATTTCATGTTTCGCAATCACCTGTGAGAGCCTTTATAAAGAAAGGAGGGCTGGCCCATGCCACAGATCATGCAAAATCTGATGGAGCAGTATATTTCTGAGATCAAGAAAATATATGGCCCGCATTTGAAAAAAGTGATCTTATATGGTTCCTATGCCAGAGGGGATTTCAGAACGGATTCGGACGTAGATCTTATGATCTTACTGGATCTGTCTGAGCTTGATCTAAAGGCATACAGCCAGAAACTTTCTTATATGACTTACGATTTCAACCTGGATCATGATCTGGATATAAAGCCGATCGCTAAAAGTGAGGAGCATTTTAGAAAATGGATCGTCAATTATCCGTTTTACGCCAATATCCAGAAAGAAGGGATGGTTTTATATGGAGTATCTTGAAGCAGAGACGGGAACGTATTTAAACGCCATAAGGATGCCATCGGAAATTTTAATGAAAATTATGTAAAAACAGAAATCTTTCCGAGGGAGATCGGGAGGAAAATTGGTGAGGCAGAAGAGATACGCCATGCCAGCGATTACGATGATTTTTACATTGCCGGCAGAGAAGAGTGCGAGCGGCAGGTTGCGGTAGCCGCTGAATTTATTCAAATGGTAGAAAGGTATTGTGGGGGGCGGAGTGAGTGATCTGATAAGCGGTTGTGCTTTCTATCCGGTAGAGCATGAGATAGCGGTGCCGCATGAAATGGATGATCATGTCAAATGAATCCATGCAAAGGGGATTGGATCCAATATGAGAAGAGGGAGATTGGGAAGAAAATAGAAGTATATAGTCAAAGCAGTGTACATAGCCGCGTGATCTTTATGGAAGCGATCATGCGGCTAAATTTATGCGAAAGGAGGACGCACACCATGTACCCACAGGGTATGAGGGAGAAATGCAGGGTGATCGCTTTGACGAACCAGAAAGGCGGCGTCGGAAAGACCACCACGGCGGTCAACCTGGGTGTGAGCCTGGCACGTCAGGGGAAAAAGGTGTTGCTGATCGACGCCGACGCACAGGCCAACCTCACGATGTCGTTAGGCTACGGCAGGCCGGATGACTTACCGGTCACACTGTCCACCATTATGCAGGATGTGATCGACGACCATCCCGCCGAGGTTTCCAAAAGCATTCTGCACCACGAGGAGGGAGTGGATCTGTTGCCGGCGAATATTGAGTTATCAGGTTTGGAGGTGAGACTGATCAATGCCATCAGCCGGGAAAGCGTGATGAAAACCTGCATCAGCGAAGTAAAAAAGGATTATGATCATGTGCTGATCGACTGTATGCCTTCTCTCGGAATGCTGACGATCAATGCGCTGGCGGCCGCAGACAGCGTGGTTATCCCGACCCAGCCCCACTATCTTTCCGCAAAGGGCCTGGAGTTACTGCTCCGCTCCGTATCGAAGGTCAAGCGCCAGATCAATCCTCATCTGAGGATCGACGGGATCCTGATGACGATGGTAATGCCCCGCACGAATATTTCCAAAGAGATCACGGAAACGGTGAGGAGCGCTTACGGGCAGAAGATCCGGGTCTTTGACACGCAGATCCCCCACTCTGTACGGGCTGTGGAGGCCACGGCGGAGGGGAAAAGCCTCTTTGCCTATGACAAAAATGGAAAAGTAGCGGCCGCTTATGAACGGTTCGGGAAGGAGGTGGCGGAGATTGGCGAGAAGCAGAGGAACCAAGATCGAACTGCGTTCATACGATGATCTTTTTGAGACGGACGAAAGCCGGGCAGAGGCGAATCTCAGCAAGGTACGGGAAATCCCCATATCAGAAATTGACGACTTCCAGGATCATCCCTTTAAAGTCCTGCTTGACGAGGACATGGAACAGCTTGTGGAGAGCATCCGGCAGAGAGGCGTCATGACTCCCGCGGCCGTCCGGCAGAAGGAGGACGGGCGGTATGAGCTGATCAGCGGCCACAGGCGAAAAAAGGCTTGTGAGCTTGCCGGTCTGGAGACTCTGAAATGTGAAGTGAAGGATCTGACCCGTGACGAAGCGATCATCGTCATGGTGGAAAGCAATCTCCAACGCTCCACGATCCTGCCGAGTGAGAAAGCTTTTGCCTATAAGATGCGGCTGGAGGCGATGAAGCGACAGGCGGGTAGACCGTCAAAGGAAAACGTGTCTCCATTGGGGACACATTTACGGAGCGATGCAGAACTTGCTGAAAAAGTGGGGGAAAGTCGTAATCAGATTCAGAGATACATCCGCTTAACCGGTCTTGTCCCTGAAATCCTGCAGATGGTGGACGACAAGCAGATCGCTTTCCGTCCTGCGGTGGAAATTTCCTATTTATCCCAGGAACAGCAATACACGCTTTTGGAAGCCATGAGCTACAATGACGCTACCCCTTCTCTTGCACAGGCGGTCAAAATGAAGAAATTCATGCAGGATGGAAAGCTTACAGAAGAGGTGCTTCAGTCCATCATGCAGGAGGAAAAGCCGAACCAGAAGGAAAAACCTGCTTTTCCGGATGAACGTATCACCAGGCTGATCCCGAAATCCGTGCCAAGGGGGCGGGAAACGGATTTTGTCGTCAAGGCCCTTCACTTTTACAACCGCCATCTGCAAAAACAGCGGGGGCAGGAACGATAGCCGCACACCGGGGGAGAAGTCCGCCCGTTTTTTGGAAAGAACGGATAGCCGTATTGCAGGTTGTCTCCGTCCTGCCCCGATGGACGGAAGCCTGCGTCACAAGCCGTTTCCAGGGGGCCGTGAGAGCTTCCCCCCTCTCCACACCTCACCCCCTTGATACTGCCAAAACTAACCGAAAAGAAAAGATATGCAGGCTTCTGGGACGGGAGGATTTCCACCTTTGAGGATCCCTGCGCTTTTTCGTATAATGGGGCCATAAGCGAAGGAGGTCGACGACAATGAAAAAACAAATGGTGATGGCAGTTATGATCCTGATGTTCCTGGCGGAAGGGTGTTCCGGACACACAGAAGGTTCTGTGGAGAAGGCAGAACCTGTGACGGGGATCCGGGAAACGGAAGAACGGGGACAGGAAGCAACGGAGGGGAGGACTTTGGAAGAGACAGTTTGTCCGGGGACGGAGCGGATGGCCGGGACGGAAACTATGGAGGCAGAAACGGAAGGCCAAGGACAGAACAAAAGTAAGATGGAGGCTGGTTCACGGTCTGCGGCGGTGGCCGCCACGGAGGATGTAGAAACGTCCGCAACGGCGAATTCCGGAAAAAGGATTCCAACGGTTTCGGCAAATGCGTCGAAGGAAGATTCAGGGAGACTGGCGGTGACGCCCACAAAGGAAGCAGTTCAGAGCTCTCCGGCGGCCCTTACGGAACCGTCCGGGACAGTTCCATCGGTGGAGACAGAACCGGATCCGGAGAACCTACCGGAGACCCAGCTGGAACCGGAAACTCAGCCGGAACCGGAAACGCCTGCGGAGGCTTTACCGGTTACGGAGCCGGAGACGGAAGCTCCGCCGGAAAGCCAGCCGGAGCCGAAAACGGCTTACGACTATCCCTTTGACATGGATTCCATCCGGTCGGACTGCATCGGGATCGGACAGGGGATGGGTCTTGCACTGGACGGTTCCCTCACGCCCGGAAATGCCGCCTGGTGGAACCCGGTGACGGCCTCTCAGAGCAATCAGGGAGCTGGGCTGAAACAGAGCTTAAAGTCCTATATTGCCTTTCACACTTCCGGTAACCTTGCCGGTTATGGGATGGATGAGATCACAATCTTTAACATTTACTGCGAACCGAGAGGAAACGGCGAATACTCCGTGTACTTCCTCTTCGGGTAACAAGAAGACCAAAATGAAATAGCACCAAGAGTACCCCTCTGTTTTTCGCGGCAGAGGGGCTTTTTTTATGCACATGGGTTCCCAGAGGAAGGATGTCAGCGAGGCCGACGGGCATCCTGTGCAGGCGGGTAGGGAAAAAGATCTCCCTTACTCGACAGTCTGAAACCAAGAAAGGATCAGGAAAACTTATGAAAAAAACGATGAGATCAGGAGGCAGACGCATCCTGTCGGCGATGCTCTGCCTGCTTATGGCAGTGACCGTTCTGCCCTCGTCTTCTGCCGCATGGACAGGTGAGGAGGGGGAACATTGTACGTCCCTGGTGGGGGAAGCGTTTACAGGATATGACGGGGAGCATTATTATGCCCCGAAGGAGTCGAAGGTGCTCTATTACGATAAAGACGGAAGCTTCCATGTACAGGAGGAAACTTCAGACGGATATGCCCGGACAAAATATCTGTTCGTGGATGATTCAGGTGGCCGGCACTGGGTGTACTGCGCGGAAACGAGCGTGCTGTACGGATCCGGAAACTCTTATGTATCTGAGAACAGCGACAACAGCGCCTATTTCCGGAACCTTCCTGTTTCCGCACAGTTTGGCATGATGCTGGCTCTGCTCTATGGCTGGCAGGAGGGAAAGGCTTCGCCGGTGCCGGGAACAAATGAGGACGATTATGCTTATGCCACTCAGGTTCTCATATGGGAATACCAACAGCAGATCAGGACGAGCCCGGCAGACCTGCATGACGCCAACGGCGTGGCGGGCGACACTTACCTTGCGACCCTTGCGGGAAGACCAGCCAGGAAGTGCTATGACTGGATGCTGGCCCAGATGGCCGGACATTACACGGTGCCGAGCTTTGCTTCCCGGAACCAGGACAGGGCGGATACCCATACCCTGAGATATGATCCTGTCATGAAAAAGTACAGCCTCACCCTCACCGACACCAACAATACCCTTGCGGACATCCGGTTTTCGGCGGAAGGGCTTGCCGTATCCAGAAGCGGGAACCGGTACACGTTTACAAGCGACCATATGATCACGGAGCCGGTCATGGTAGCGGCACAGCGGAACGTGGCGGATACGGACTGCAGGAAAATGCTGATCTGGGGGAGCGGCGGAAGGCAGACCATGGCATCCGGGGCCTCAGACCCGGTGTATTTTTATTTTGGGATCGCCACGGAGTCCGAAGGGACCGGGCGGATCCAAAAGACTTCCGAGGACGGCATTGTATCAGGGATTCGTTTTCATATTTCCGGAAACGGTGTGGAGGAGACGGTCACGACCGGGGAGGACGGGATGGCGGAGATCCGGCTCATGCCGGGGGAGTATGCGGTCACGGAGGAATCTGCGGATCGATACGAGCCCCAGACTGCCCAGACACTCACTGTGGTAAGCGGCGGGACATCCACGGTGACGTTTAACAATATCCTAAGGCGCGGGAGCCTGAAAGTCACCAAGACTTCCGAGGACGGACTGGCGGAGGGAATGAAGTTCCATCTGTACGGTACGTCCTTTTCGGGCCTGCCCGTGGACGAATATGCGGTCACAAACGCCCAGGGGGTTGCCACCTTCCAGGACATCCTGATCAGTGGCGGAACACCCTACACCCTTGAAGAAGTGGAGACGGCTTCCCGCTATGTCGTGCCTGCCTCTCAGACGGCAACGGTGGAGTGGGGAAAGGTGACGGAACGGAGCTTTCACAACGTTTTAAAGAAATTCCGTGTCACCGTGATAAAGACTGATGCAGAGACGGGAAGACCCCAGGGGGACGGTTCCCTTGCCGGGGCCGTTTACGGCATTTACAAGGGCGGAGAGCTGGTGGACACCTACACGACGGACGCAGAAGGACGGTTCACGACTGCTTATTACGCCTGCGGCAAGGACTGGAGCATCCGGGAGGTCAGCCCCTCCGAGGGATACCTTCTGGACGAGACGACCCATCCGGTGGGGGCGGAACCAGAACTTTACACCGTGGAGAGAAACAGCACGGAGAGCGATGCGACGGAACAGGCCATGAAAGGCAAGATTGCCATCATCAAGCACACGGACGACGGAGAGACACAGATTGAGACGCCGGAAGCGGGAGCGGTCTTTGAAGTATTCCTCAGATCTGCCGGAAGCTACGAGGCCGCAAAGGAGACGGAGCGGGACATCCTCACCTGCGATGAGAACGGCTTTGCCGGGACAAAGGACATGCCCTACGGCGTTTATACGGTGCGCCAGACTTCCGGATGGGAGGGCCGGGAGCTTATGAAGCCCTTTGACGTGTTTATCAGTCAGGATGGACAGACTTACCGATACCTGATCAACAATGCAGATTTTAAGAGTTATGTGAAGATCGTGAAAACGGATGCAGAGACGGGAAAGGCCGTCCCTTACGCCGGTGCCGGATTCCAGATCTACGATCCGTCCGGAAACCTGGTCACGATGATGTTCACCTATCCCGAAGCGACCACCATCGACACCTTCTACACCGCGGAGGACGGCAGTCTCATCACGCCGCAGAAACTGCCTTCCGGGAAAGGGTATTCTCTCGTGGAAGTGCAGGCTCCCTATGGCTACGTGTTAAACCCGGAACCGGTCTCCTTTGACGTGGTGCAGGAGGATTCCGAGGAAGAAGGCGGTGTTACGGTCGTTGTCGTGGAACGTCCCAACCTGGCGCAGAAGGGAAGGATCACCATATCCAAATCCGGGGAGATCTTTCATTCCGTTGCGGAGAGTGAGGGGATGTACCAGCCCGTCTTTGCCGTGCGCGGACTGGAAGGAGCCGTTTACGAGATTGCCGCCGCCGAGGACATCGTAACGCCGGAAGGGACGATCCGGGCTTCCAAGGGGGAAGTGGTGGACACCGTGACCACGGACGGGGACGGCATGGCGAAGTCGAAGGAATTATACCTGGGCCGCTATGAAGTCCGGGAGACGGAGGCCCCCTTCGGCTATGTGAGGAGTGGGAAAGCCTATGAAGTAGAACTCGTGTACGCCGGTCAGGAAACGTCTGTGACGGAGACGGCCGCGGACGTTTACGACGAGCGGCAGAAGGTGGAGATCGGCCTGGCAAAGAGCCTGGAGGTGGACGAAGCTTACGGGATCGGAAGCGGCGGGGAGCTTTCCCACGTGACGTTCGGCCTGTACGCTTCGGAAGAACTTGCGGCGGAGGATGGCACGGCCATTCCTGCCGGCGGCCTGATCGAGATCCTCTCCCTGGACGAAACCGGAAGAGGTGCGGCAAAGTCCGATCTGCCTTTTGGAAGTTATTATGTCAAGGAACTTTCCACCGACGATGCTTACGTGATCGGTGAGACGGAATATCCGGTTGTCTTTGCTTATGCAGGCCAGGATACCGCCACCGTTCGCCTTTCCGCCAATGACGGGGAGGCCATTGAAAATCCGATCCTTTATGGCTCCGTGAGCGGAAAGAAATCCGACGAGGACGGGAATGGACTGGAGGGAGCGGTGATCGGGATCTTTCCGGCCGGCACTTCTGAGTTTATAAAGGAAGCGGCGATCGAAACGACGGTATCCGGGAAAGACGGCCGGTTTTCGTTTGAGAAAGTTCCTTATGGCACCTGGGTCATCCGTGAGATCGAAAGCCCGGAGGGCTTCGTACTCTCCGAAAAGGAATTTTCCGTGGACGTCGGTGAAGCCGGGGAAGTGGTGGAGATCGAGCTGGTCAACGACTCTATCCAGGGCAGTCTTGTCGTGGTCAAGGTGGACGGGGACAATCCCGCCCGAAGGCTTTCCGGCGCGGTGTTCGAGGTCTACGCCGATACGAACCGGGACGGGAAACTGGATCCGGAGGATGTACTGCTTGGCGGAATGGAGGAGACGGAAGCTGGCGTTTACCGGATGGACGGGCTTCGCTACGGGGATTATCTCGTCCGGGAAGCGGAAGCCCCTGCAGGATTTGTGGCGGACGGATTCGTCTATACTGTGTCCGTCCGAGAGAATGGAAAAACCTATGCCGTGGAAAACCGGGAAGGGATCGGCTTTGTCAACGAGGCCAGGAAAGGAGCTTTGAAGATCGTGAAAACTTCCGACGACCGCAAGGTGGAGGGCCTTTCTTTCCGAGTGACAGGAACGGACGGATACGACCAGGTTTTTCAGACCGATGAACGGGGAGAGATCCTCATAGAGGGCCTGCGGATCGGGGAGTACACCGTGTCCGAGGTAAACAACAGCGTATCCGCCGGATATGTCCTGCCGGATGACCAGGCGACGGAGGTTCAGGCGGATGCTGTGGTGATCGTCCGGATGCACAACAGGCTTCGGGATGTTCCGGAGACGGGAGACGCCACAGATCTTACTCCCTGGGTGGCTCTTGCGGCCCTGTCGGCTGTCGGTGCCGGGATACTGGGCATTGTGATCCTGGGCAGGAAGAAAAAGGAAGATTAACGATTCGGCTTATGGGGGCGGGCGGCGACATGCCGCCCGTTTCCCTTTCAGGAGGATCGATAGGAGGAAGCTTTATGAGCGATGGGAAACGAAGCCATCGATATCAAAAGGGCCAGAGAAAAACGGATGGAGCGGTATCGGGAAAAATGCGGGATTTCGAGAAGCCCATTAATCCGAGAAGACAGGGAGGAGCGATGATGGAGATACGGACTTTGACACAGCCGGAACAGAAATACACCTATTCTCAAAGTATGCAACTTACGGGACAGACGGGTTGCATCGGGTATCTGCGGGGGGATTTTGGAAGTTCGGGAAGCGACTTTCATAACACCTGGAAGGATCAAAGGGGGCAGTGGAACACGGACGGATTTAAGGCAGAATTGGAGAAGGTTATCCATACGCTTCGTGGAGACAACGGACTTCTGCACAACCGTCATGATATGGAGGCGATCGTAGAGGGATCGCCAGATGCCGCTTTTATGGGTGAGTGTGGTACCGTGTACGGCTTCCGCGTGGATACGGATCAGCATGCTTTTCTGTTCCGCTGTGATCCGGCAAAAGGTGATCACAATTTTTATTGTTTCTGCTATGTAAGACGGTGGCTTGACCAACACATGTCCAATGCCGAAAGAGGCATCAGTTTTATAGATTCCGGATATCAAGAACTGTTCCGTATTCCTGACGGCGGTAAGATCATGATCACGAATGCCTTGGGAGAAAAGACAGAACGCTCCTGTCGGTATATTGATGAATATCATGTCGAGATCGGGAAGGGATGGGATAACCTTTATCATATCTGCCAGTTTGCTGAAATAATGGAGAAAAACGGGGCGACTTACGAGCCAAAGCCGGAGGAAGAACCGATTGTAAGAAAGACAGCAAAACACAGAGAGCCGGAGCGATAGGAGGGAGAAAAGGTGACCGTAAATCAAAAAGCCGTCAAGGTGGGGGGCATTTTTGACCGGTGAGGCGGAAAGCGGGCCGGGATAATGGCTTTCTTCCGGTAGACCGGCAGGCCGAAATATCGGACAGGAACAGGCGGCAGTGAAAGGGATCATTGCCGTCTGCTCATGGACGGACGATCCTTATATATTTGTCTGGAAAAGGACCGAGATTAGTCCCTTTTGGATTTGGCCATCCAATAAGATAATATAAAAGAACCAAAATCGGTTCATAAGCAAGAGGGTGGCATGGAACAGAAGATCAAACAGGATGAGATCTGCATCGGAAAGAATATCAGACGGATCCGGAAGGAAAAGAAGATCGGGCAGACGGAATTGGCGGCTTTGCTACAACTGGAGGATGTTGCGATGACGAGGGAAGCCCTGGTGAAGATCGAGAGGGGCATCCAGCATATACGGGCTTCCCAGCTTAAAGCAATCAAGAATGTGCTGGGGACGACGTATGAGGAATTATTAGAAGAGGAAGAAAGTTCAAAAAAATGACAGTCCGCTGTGGAACTGTCATTTTTTGTCAGGCAGGAAGCAGATACCGCGTTTTTGGCATTCTGCTTCTAGTTCTGCCATAGATTTAACGCCCAGGTTCCGAAACTGTAGAATTTGTTTTTTGGAATAACCAGATAACTGGGACAGATAGAAGATCTTCTTTATGGCCAGCGCATTTTTGATTCTCATAGAAATCGGAAGTTCATAAATGGACGGTTCCCTGTCTGGATGGGACAGATACCCCAAAGGAATGAGTTCCTTCATGATCATTTTAAAGTAGTAACAATCGGGAAATTGTCTTTCCAGAGAGAAGAAGTCGTATGCTTCCAGCTCGGATGTGTTTGTAAATCCCAAGTCACAAAGGATTTCTTTTAATCTGGTCGAGATACGCAGTTTTGTAATGGGTTTATCCATGTGTAATTCCTTCTTATGTCTTTCTTTGTGGATTTTGGACTGAAACTAGTCCCATTGTAACATATTAAGAAAATAAGATAAAGAGAAAAGGACTGAAATTGGTTCAAAAATTGGCGATGGGGCAGTGGAACAGAAAGTGAAACAGGATAAAATCTGCATTGGCTGGAACATCAGGAGAATCCGAAAGGAAAAGAAGATTGGGCAGACGGAATTGGTAGCTTTGCTACAGTTGGAGGATGTTACGATAACAAGAGAGGCCCTGGTAAAGATTGAGAGGGGCATCCAGCATATACAGGTTTCTCAGCTTAAGGCAATCAAGGATGTGCTGGGAACAACGTATGAAGAGTTGTTTAGAGAAGAAGTGTAAGAAATAACGGCCCACCTTTGGGAATGCCACGTTTTGGTATCTCACTTTTAATTTTACCGTAGACTTAAGCTTTATGTTTCAGAATTTCGGTGGCTTAGTTTGTTTGGATAAATATTTAAAAAGAGGAGAACTACTATTATTTCAAAGGAGAAAAGATATAATTATGAATAAAATACTAGATAAATTGGGGATTTATGATTTGATAGCCGTTTTGCTATCAGGTATAAGTATAACTATTTTTACAATTTTTTTTGCATATTTCCTTTGCAATATTCGGTCAATTGTAGTAAACCCTTTTAATATTAATGAAACGCTAGTATTTTTTGTTATAAGCTATTTTATTGGTCTGATTTTTCAAGAAGTAAGTTCATTTATTGAGAAAAGGTTATTGTTTAGAAATCATGCATTATTAAAAATTGCTTTGAATACGTCAAGACGTTCATATAGTCATTTGACTACAATAGAAAAAGAACGTATTTATAATTTTGTAGAGATGAAACTCCAACTTATTCCATCCCAAGACAATGATTATGTTATATATAATTACATAAAATTTAGTGTAAAAAGATTAGGAGAGACAGCGCGAATTGACAAAAATCAATCAATGAGTGCAATGAGTAGAAGTTTTACATTGTATTTTATAATAATATTTTTAGTTGCAATTTTGATGTCTCTCTATAAAAAAGATATTTATTATTTTGAAATTTCCATGGTTTTTCTTTGCTTCAGTATTCTATTTTTGGTAAGAAGTGTTCGCTTTGCTATATTAAGATATATTTATTTTTTTCGTATTTTTTATTATTATGTAGTATTAAAAGAAGATTGATAATTTACTTTAGAGAAACAAAAAAGGGTTGACGTGAATATTAATAGCAAAGTAAAAGTTATAGTTACATAGCCGAGAGCTTTCCCTCTGGAAATCTCCCGGCTTTTTCCATGGAAGGAGGTGATTTTATCAAATGAGAAATAACAATCGTTACGTCCCGCTTGATTCGGAGGTGGTCGAGCAGGCACGGCAGATCGATCTGCTTTCGTATCTGCAACGGTACGAACCTGGAAATTTGAAGCGTGTCTCCGGCAACGTTTACTGCACCAGGGAACACGACAGCCTGAAGATCTCCAACGGCAAATGGTACTGGTGGTCGAGGGGATTTGGCGGCTATTCGGCTCTTGATTACCTGATGAAGGTCAAAGAGTATGGCTTCCTGGAAGCCGTGGAAGCCCTCACTGGGATCACGGCGGAGTGGAGACCGCCGTCCGTCTCTCCGAAAAAAGAAGGACCGAAGGTGTTGCTCCTGCCGCCCAGGCATGAAAACTGCGACAGGGTGACGGAATACCTTCTCGGCCGGGGGATTGACTGCCGGATCCTTCAGGACTGCGTTGCGGCCGGATTGATCTACGAGAGTGCCGATTACCACAATGCCGTTTTTATCGGGAAAGATGAAAAAGGAGTCCCCCGGTACGCCGCCTGCCGCGGCACGGCAGGAAGTTTCAAGCGTGACGCGACCGGAAGTGACAAGAAGTATTCCTTCCGGCTTTTGGCGAAGGAGGCATGTTCGTCGGTGCATGTCTTTGAAGCCGCCATCGACCTGCTTTCCTATGCCACCTACCTGAAACGTACAGGAAAGGACTATCGGAATGAAAACCTGCTTTCCCTTTCGGGCGTATACCAGCCGAAAAGGGAACCGGGGAAGAGCAAGATCCCGGTTGCCTTGCAGAAGTATCTGCGGGAAAATCTTCCGGTTAAAACCCTTGTCCTGCACCTGGACAGGGACAAAGCGGGCCGGTTATGCACTGCCGCTCTCACGGAATTGCTGAAAAAAGATTATCAGATCGTTGATGACCCTCCGCCTGCCGGGAAGGACTTCAACGATTTTTTAATGTCTTATCTGGGGATCCCAAGACCGCGATCCGACCGGGAAAGGGGGGAAGCCCGCTGAAAGCCAGGCGGCAGAAAAAGTGTCTGCCATTTAAGACAGGTCTTACCAAGCACTGAATTTGGCTAGCCAAATTCGCTTGTCAGGGGGCGGGCCCCTGATCCCCCACATTCAGGAAGGAGGAAGAAGAGAATGAGAAAACGAAGCGTACAGATTCTGTTCCGCTTGACAGAAGATGAGGCGGAGTATCTGCACCGGATGGTGAAGCGGTCGGGCCGCTCCAGGGAGGCGTTCCTCCGGACTATGGTCATGGGTTACCGGCTCTGCGAAAATCCTGATCCGGAGTTTTATAAAATCCTGCGGGAATTGTCCGCCATCGGGAACCGGATCGACCAGCTTGCGGCGAAGGCAAATGCCCTGGATTTCGTGGACGCACCCATGCTTCGGGAGGAAGCAGAAAAATGGCATCGGTTTCAGATTGACGTGCGGAAGCGGTATCTGCTTCCGCGGAAGAGGCCCTGATGGCGGTGTGCGAGATCTGGGATGTGCGGGGGCGGCTCGACCATCCCATCGATTATGCGGAGAATCCGGAAAAGACGGCCAATCCCGCATACGACGCCAGCGTCAAATATACGGAAGCGGATCTGCAGGCCCTGGGAGACGTGATGAAGTATGCCGCCAACGGCGACAAGACGGAACGGCAGTTTTTTGTTACAGGGGTCAACTGCACCCCGGCCACCGCCAGGGACGAAATGCTGATCGCCAAGGCACAGTGGAACGATCAGAGCGAGATCGTCTGCTACCATGGATTCCAGAGCTTCCGACCGGGTGAGGCCACGCCGGAGCTGGCTCACGAGATTGGCGTGAGGCTGGCCGGGAAGATGTGGGGCGGACGGTTCCAGGTGATCGTCGCCACCCACTTAAACACGGAATGCCTGCACAACCACTTTGTCGTTAATTCCGTGTCCTTCGTGGATGGAAAGCATTACCACGACCATAAGAAAAATCTCAGGCTCCTGCGGATGCATTCCGACGAGCTCTGCCGGGAATATTCCCTGTCGGTCATCGAGCACCCTGTCGGCAGGAAGAAGCCCTACGCTCTCTGCCAGGCAGAAAAAATGGGTCTCCCCACCAGGGACAGCGTGGCCAGACAGGCGGTGGACGAGGCTATCCGTAAATCTTATACGCTGAGAGACTTTGATCGGCAGATGGCAGAAATGGGATATCGTTTGGATTTCAATCCGAACCGGAAATACTGGACGATCATCGGGAAAGGCTGGCAGAGGCCGAAGAGGCTCCACCGGCTGGGAGAGGATTACACCAAAGAACGGATTCTGGAACGCATCCGGGAAAATTCCTATGAGGTCAAATTTACGCGCTATGCCGAACCGGCGAAGGCCGTCAGGATCATAAGGGTAAAAGGTTCCCTGAAAGCCGGCGGGAGAGTCGGCGGCTTCCGGGGCCTGTACCTGCATTACTGTTATAAGCTGGGAATCTTTCCCGGAAGGAGACAGCAGGATCATGCGAGGCTTCATTATCTTTTGAAAGACGACCTCATGAAGATGCAGGCCATCGCAGAGGAAACGAGGTTGCTCTGCCGGAACCACATCGACACGGCAGAGCAACTTTTGTCTTATAAAACGTCGCTGGAGACGGAGATCGCAGAGCTGACCGAACGGCGAAAGGGACTTTATACTCAGAGCCGCAGGATGGGCGGGGAAAAAGGAGAAGTGGTCAGAGCTCAGATTTTCGAGATCACAGGACGGCTTAAAACGGCCAGAAAGGAGGTTAGGCTGTGCGGGGGGATCGAGGCCCGGAGCGGAATCTTGAAAGAGAAACTGCAGATCATACGGGCGGATGAAAAGGAACAGGACAGAAAGGAGCTGAAGAAGCATGAACACAGGCGGCGAGGCGGCGGAACAGATCGTCCGGATGAGCCTGGAAGGGCTTGAAGTTGCCGCAAAGATTTCCGGGGCCGGTGCGAAAAACATGGCGGCTCTTTTGTACGCCATATTGAAAGAAGAAAAGAAAACCAGAGGCAAGGCGAGGCTTGCGCCCTTACTCCGCTCCGGAAAAGAATTGAAAGTTTTCACGATCAGGCGGAGCGATCTGAAGACATTCACCAGAGAGGCGAAAAAATACGGCGTGCTTTACCGTGTCCTTGTGGACAGGGAAAATAAAAGTCCGGGTGCGGAGGTTGATATCATTGCGCGGGCCGGGGACGCACCGAAGATCAACCGCATTGTGGAGCGGTTCCATCTGGCTTCCGTGGATGCGGCGTCCATTATGACCCGGCCAGAAAAAAACAAAGGAACAGAAAGCGATCTGCCGGGGGCAGATACCAAGGAGCAGAGCCCGAAAGAGAAAGAAGCGCTTCTGGATGCCCTCATGGGAAAACAGGAGGCAGAAGCGTCCCGCCCAAACTCTTTGGAGGCGGAGACAGAGTCCGCCCCTCTGTCCGGGCCTGGCTCCGGGCCGTCCGGGAGATCCGAAGGGGCTGATCTTGGAGCCGGCACAGAGAAAAGGAACAAATCCTTGAAAGGAGAAGGGAGATTTTCGTTTAAAGAGGAGAAGCCTTCGGTCAGAGAAGCGATCCGGAAAATCCAGGAGGACCGCCGGGGACAGAGGGCGGGTGCATCCTCTGTTCCGGACAGGCGGGCCGGATCCGATCCGGAAAAGAAAGCGAACCTCCAGACTGTCCGGAGGACGGGCCGCAGACAGCCCCCGAAACGGAGGAAGCCGGAGAAAACGAAAGGAGCAAGGTGAGGAATGAGCATTTATGACGTATTTGGCGGCACAAAAAGTTTTGACAAAGATGCCTGGGCGGCGGAAAAGCAGGAACAGCGGAAGGCGGCTTATGAACTGATCGAAGCTACCTGCGGCAGGATGAAAACCAACGGAGAACATTTCCGCCGGTATCTGGATGTGCAGGGGCGGTTTGACCGGTACTCCGTCAACAACGCCATCCTGGTCTCGGCGCAAATGCCGGAGGCGGCTCGGCTCAAAGACTACAACGACTGGAAAAAGAGCGGTGTGTATGTGGACAGGGATGCGCAGAGAGTGACCATTCTGGAACCGGGAAAGGAGTACCGGCGGGACGATGGCACAAAGACGATCGGCTACAACGCGAAGGAGGTCTACGACATTTCGCAGACTTCTGCAAAAGGCAGACAGGAAACAAAAGAGGCAAGATCCATGCGGGAACTGGTGTCGGCCGTGATTGGCGCAAGCCCCGTCTTCTTCCAGCCTGTAGAAGAGCTGGAGTTTCCGGCCTTTTATGACGGTTCCAAACAGGTGATCTTTGTTCGGACGGGTCTCGGAGAGAAGGAGCTTTTCGCCGCCATGGCAAAGGAGACGGCGTCGGCAGTCTACGATCTGAAACACAGGGAAAGACGGGAAGCTTCCGAGTTCGGGGCCTATTGTGTGGCCTATATGGCAGTTTCCCGCTACGGCGTGGATACCAGGGGATTCGACTTCGGAAAGCTCCCGGAGGGCTTTGCCGACATGGAAACGCTGGCATTTAAAAGAGAGCTTGGGAAAATACGGGATGTATTTGGGGAGATCCAGAACGGGATCTACCGGACCCTGGAAAAGAACAGGCCGCCCAAGGAAAAGGGGCGGGAGCATCATGAAGAACGATGAGGGCAGGACGGGATGGCTTCTGTTCTTTGCAGGTCTCCTGGCTGTGGTATGGCTTGCCCTGCTCACGGCTCCCCATGCCGGCGGCGGCCTGGTGGGGATCATAAAAAATCTTCCTGTGGCGATGGAGAGGCCGTTCCAAATAACCATGTGCGAGGACAGTGCAAGAACTGTTCTTATTTTTATGCTTGCCTACGGCGTGGGAGCCGGGATCTATTTCTTCACACGCAGGAATTACCGAAAAGGTGAGGAACACGGTTCCGCCAAATGGGGAGATGCCGGAGCTTTGAACAGGAAATACAGGGAGAAAGATCCGTTCCAAAATAAGCTTCTCACCCGGCATGTCCGGATCGGACTTGACGGAAAGAAGCACCGGCGGAACCTGAACGTCCTCGTGGTCGGCGGATCCGGGGCGGGGAAGACTCGATTTTATTGCAAGCCCAACGCCATGCAGTGCAATACGTCCATGGTAATCTTGGATCCGAAGGGAGAGATTCTTCGGGACGTGGGCGGACTTTTAGAAGCCGAAGGCTACGAGGTGCGGGTTCTTGACCTGATCAACATGCACCGGAGCCATTGCTACAATCCCTTTGTCTATCTGCAGGATGACAACGACGTGCAACGGCTTGTGACCAGTCTTTTTAAATCCACCGCGCCGAAGGGGAGCCAATCCCAGGATCCGTTCTGGGACACGGCGGCTTCCATGTTGCTCCTGGCCTTGATGTTTTATCTGAAATATGAGGCCCCGCCGGGGGAACAGAACTTCCCGATGGTGATGGAGCTTCTGCGGGCGGGAGAAATGAGCGAAGAGGAGGAGGGCGGCATAAGTCCGCTGGATGAGCTGTTTGACCGTCTGGAAATGGAGCATCCGGAGCACATCGCTTTGAAATATTACCGAAACTACCGTTCCGGTTCCGCCAAAACCTTGAAGAGCATCCAGATCACCCTTGCCGCAAGGCTGGAAAAGTTCAACCTGGAGAGCCTGGCGGGCCTTACCGCCACCGACGAGATGGATCTGCCGAGCCTGGGAGAACGGAAAGTGGCCTTGTTCGCCTTGATCCCGGACAACGACACCAGCTTTAACTTCCTTGTGTCGGTTTTGTACACCCAGTTGTTCCAGCAGTTGTTTTACCTTGCCGACCACAGATACGGAGGGAGCCTGCCCGTCCACGTGCATTTCCTGATGGACGAGTTCAGCAACGTTTCACTTCCCGATGACTTTGATAAGATTCTTTCCGTTATGCGCTCCCGCGGCGTGTCGGTCAGTATCATCCTGCAGAACCTGGCACAGCTCAAGGCTCTTTTTGAGAAACAATGGGAAAGTATCGTCGGCAACTGCGATGAATTTCTCTATCTTGGCGGAAATGAGCAGGGCACCCACAAGTATGTGTCGGAACTGCTGGGAAAGGCGACGATCGACACCAACACTTACGGGAGAAGTTCCGGCCCGAGCGGGAACTATTCCACCAATTATCAGATTTCCGGCCGGGAGCTTCTGACACCGGACGAGGTGCGTATGCTGGACAACCGCTATGCGGTTCTTTTTGTACGTGGAGAACGCCCGGTCAGGGATCTGAAGTATGACATTTTAAAACATCCAAATGTGAAGCGGACTGCCGACGGGGGAGAGCCCCCCTATGTCCATGGCGAGCCGGTGCAGGCAACCGCGACCCTTGTGTTTGACGACAGGATTCCGGAAGGGGCCGTGAGTCTGGAAGCTGTCGGCACTTCTTATGAACTTCTGTCCGAAGAGGATTTAGAAGAATTATTTCATTTATGAGGAGGATCTACCCTATGAAACTTTTTAAGAAAAGCGAGAAGAAAGCGACCAAAAAACTGCCGGCGGCAGAAACAGCAAAAAAAGGCTTCCGCCATGTCTGCGCGGCAGTGCATGCCCTTTTGACGGCGTTCGGCATGTCCGCAACGGTTTTCGCCTCCGGAGGAGACCCGATCGCCGTAGTCAACAACCTTTCTGATTTTATCTTTGGTCTGGTGCGGGCCGTGGGAATGATCATGCTGGGCTTCGGCATTGTGCAGGTGGGTTTGTCATTAAAATCCCATGACCCGTCCCAGAGGGCAAACGGCTTTCTGACGCTGGCAGGCGGCATTGTCATTACCTTTGCAAAAGAAATCTTAACACTGATCACGGGCTGATAAAAAGGACGAGATCACAGGGCGGGGATCTTTCCGGGCGGGGAAAGTCCCTGTTCTTTTTTTAAAGAAAGGACTGGTTCATGAAGATCGATAAAAAATACAGGGAGAGATCGTGTGCGGCACTGGGCCGGACAGAGATCCGGAAAGGGAAGGAGGCGGCAGACAGTGTCGGATAGCTGGATCGTCCAGAACCTGCTCAATGCCTTGAACACATGGAACGAGAAACTGTCGGAGATTTGGCAACTGCTCACCCAGTCCCCGGAGGAATTTAAGGGCGGGGCCATCTGGGACGTGATCGTGGCTGTTCATGGGGCTTTGCGGGCGATCGGCCTTGCGCTCCTGGTGCTGTTTTTCGTGGTGGGAGTCATGCGGACGGCGGGGAATTTTGCAGAAGTGAAGAAGCCGGAACATGCCTTGAAGCTGTTTATCCGCTTCGTTCTCGCCAAAGGCGTGGTGACTTACGGCCTGGAACTCATGATGGCCCTGTTCCGGATCGTCCAGGGGATCATTTCAACGGCCATGAACGCCGCAGGCTTCGGCTCCGTGCAACAGATGATACTGCCGCAGGAGATCGTGGAAGCTGTGGAGGACTGCGGCTTTTTCGAGAGCATTCCTCTATGGGCGGTGACGCTGATCGGCGGCCTGTTCATCACGGTGCTGTCGTTTGTCATGATCATGTCGGTATACGGAAGGTTTTTCAAGCTTTACCTTTATGCCGCCATCGCACCTGTGCCGCTTTCCACCTTTGCAGGTGCACCGAGCCAGAGCGTGGGAAAGAGCTTTATCAAGAGCTATGCCGCCGTGTGCCTGGAGGGGGCGGTCATCGTGCTGGCCTGCATCATCTTCTCCGTATTTGCGGCTTCCCCGCCGGTGGCCGATCCGGATGCGGCGGCAGTGTCCATGGTGTGGAGCTATGTCGGCGAGCTTGTTTTTAATATGCTGATCCTTGTCGGCACGATTAAGATGGCAGACCGGGTGGTGCGGGAGATGATGGGACTGTAAAATAGAGGTGGATTTTTTGAATGCAGTCGGCTATAATGTAGGCACGGGGACAATGTCTTTCCGGAAGGAGGCACATATGCTGAAATTAGAGATCCGAATGGATGAGGAAAAGATACTTGCAGAAAAACGGTATCGTCTGGAAAGTATCTATGAGGCGCTGGAGCAGGCTTTTTCCAAATATAAGCTGAACAAGATGCAGGACGCAGACGGAACGATGTGGTTTACAGGCAATGGGGATCCGAAGGACTACGGGGCCTTCGGCAGTATCATCACGTCATTGCGGGAAAAGACGTGGTTTATGGATTATGTAACCAGGTGGGTGTGGTACAACAGCGACGACGGAGAGAACGAGGAAGATTACGCAGTTGAAGATGTTCTGTACCACTATACAAAAAAATTAAGCGTGGCATGATGGCAAAGAGAGAAGCAAGGCATCTGAAAGCACTGTATTTTGATCTTCGGGTGAAGGACTTAAAGGAGCATTTCTCAGAGACCAATCCGAATGGAGCATATGGAAGGATACGGGATTATCTTGTGAGCCGGAACTTTTCCCATGAACAGTATTCCGGGTATCATTCCAGATACAAGACGACGGATTTGGAGATTTTTGACTTGATCCGGGAAATGAGCCGGGAGTTGCCATGGCTTTCTTCCTGCTTAAATCACTTTGAAGTGACGAATGTGGGAGCCAACCATGATCTGATGCAGTTATTCGAGGAAGCGGTGCCGGAACCGGAAACTTTATAAAAACAGGATTTAAAATCGTCACTTTTTATAGGTGGCGGTTTTTTATGCACACGGGCCCCAGAGGAAGAGTGTCAGCAAAGCTGACGGGGCCCGGCGCAACGAGTAGGGAAAGAAAGCTCTTCTCTACTCGATTGCCAAAAAGGAGGCAGTGTTCATTTGGAGGTAAAGATCAACAAGGAAATCCGCAACTATACGGAAAGCATGTTCTTCGGACTGTCGCTCAGGCAGTTCTTTTTTTCTGTTTTAGCCTGCGGCGTAGCGGTTGGATCGTATTTCTTACTCCGCCCACGGTTTGGCATCGAGACCCTCAGCTGGGTGTGCGTGCTGGGGGCGGCCCCTTTCGCCGCCCTGGGCTTTGTCCGCTACAACGGCATGACGGCGGAACAATTCTTGTGGGCCTGGTTCAAGTTTACGTTTCTCATGCCGAGGCGGCTTCTGTTTCTTCCGGAAAATCTCTATTATGAGGCGATGAGGCCGATCATCGAGGCCCGTGAGAAGGGCCTTCCGGCGGGAGGGAGGAGCCGGAGAGGAAGGGCAGAAAAAGCGGCGGCAGAACAGAGATTATCATTGAACAGAAAGAAGAAAGCAAGGAGGTAGGCCATGTTAAAAACGCTGAAGACCCTGTTGAAGCAGGACAAGGAAAGATTTACCGTGCCGAAGTCGGTGCAGGAGGCTATCCCTGTCAGGGCCGTCTGGGAGGATGGCCTGTTTCTTGTGGGGCGGGATAAATACGCAAAGACCTATAAATTTGAGGACATCAATTACGCTGTGGCGGGCCATGAGGACAGGGAAGCCATGTTCCTGGAATATTCCGGACTTTTAAATACCCTGGACAGCGGGGCGGTGACGAAGATCACGGTCAGCAACCGCCGGCTGAACCAGGCGGATTTTGAGAAGAAGATCCTGATCCCCCTGGCGGGGGACAGTCTGGACAGATACCGGGAGGAGTATAACAAGATGCTTTTGGACAAGGCGGCCGGGGCTAATTCCATGATCCAGGAGAGATACGTGACCGTCTCCGCCCATAAGCAGAGCGTGGAGGAGGCGAGAAACTATTTTGCCCGTGTGGGAACCGGCCTGACCGGTCATTTTTCAAGACTGGGATCCAAGTGCGTGGAGCTCGATGCAGAAGAACGGCTCCGTATTTTCCATGATTTTTACCGAACCGGGGAGGAGACGGCGTTCCGCTTTGACCTGTCCGAAACCATGCGGAAGGGCCACGATTTCAAGGATTTTATCTGTCCCGACACCCTTGAATTTGAAAAAGATCATTTCAGGATGGGAGACCGGTATGGGCGGGTGCTCTTCCTGCGGGAGTATGCCGCCTATATCAAGGATATCATGGTGGCGGAGCTTTGTGAGCTTAACTGCAACATGATGCTCTCCGTTGATGTCATTCCTATCCCCATGGACGAGGCCGTGCGGGAGGTGGAAAACCGCCTGTTGGGCGTGGAGACCAATATCACCAACTGGCAGAGAAAACAGAACCAGAACAACAATTTTTCTGCCGTCATCCCCTACGATCTGGAGCAACAGCGGAGGGAGAGCAAGGAGTTTCTGGATGATCTCACCACCCGTGACCAGCGGATGATGCTGGCGGTGCTTACTTTAACGCATACGGCGGACACAAAAGAACAGCTAGACAGCGACACGAAGGCACTGCTCGCCACAGCCAGAAAACGGTTCTGCCAGATGGCGGTGTTAAAGTACCAGCAGATGGACGGACTGAACACGGCCCTTCCTGCCGGCGTGAGGAAGATCCAGGTTTTCCGCACTCTTAATACGGAGAGCCTCGCGGTGTTCATGCCTTTTCGGGTGCAGGGGATCTTCCACCGGGACGGCGTGTATTACGGACAGAACGCGGTTTCCGGAAATATGATTATCGCAAACCGCCGCCATCTTTTGAATGGAAATTCCTTCATTTTAGGGGTGTCCGGTGCCGGAAAGTCATTCACGGCAAAGGAGGAGATGACCAATATCATCCTCTCCGATCCGAATGCAGATGTGATCGTCATCGACCCGGAGCGGGAATATTCGCCGCTTGTGAAGGCCATGGGAGGTGAGGTGATCCATATCTCGGCCGCCAGCGAGAACCACATCAATGCCATGGAAATGAACGCCGATTACGGGGACGGGGCCAATCCCGTTACCTTGAAGTCTGAGTTTATCCTGTCTTTGTGTGAACAGCTCGTCGGCGGGACGAGCCTGGGAGCGAGAGAAAAATCCATCATCGACCGGTGTACGGCCAATGTCTATCGCCATTACCAGCAGGGAAACTATCAGGGGACACCGCCCACCCTGCAGGATTTCCGGGAGGAGCTCCTTCGCCAGGGGGAGCCGGAGGCGAAAGAGGTCGCCCTTGCCATCGAGCTCTTCACGGACGGCTCCCTGAATACCTTTGCGAAGCATACAAACGTGGATACCCACAGCCGCCTGATCTGCTACGATATCCTGGATCTGGGCAGACAGCTCCAGTCCATCGGAATGCTGGTGGTGCTGGACAGCATCCTGAACCGCATCACCATGAACCGGGCGAAAGGCCGGAACACATTCATTTTCATTGATGAGATCTATCTCCTGTTCCAGCACGAGTATTCCGCCAACTTCCTGTTCACCCTCTGGAAGCGGGTACGGAAATACGGGGCCTACTGCACAGGAATCACCCAGAACGTTGACGATCTTCTGCAGAGCCACACGGCGAGGACTATGCTTGCCAACAGCGAGTTTATCATCATGCTCAACCAGGCGTCCACGGACAGGATGGAGCTTGCGAAGCTCTTGAACATCTCTGATCTGCAGATGGACTATATCACGAACGTCGGTGCTGGGGAGGGCCTTTTGAAGGTGGGAAGTTCCCTGGTGCCTTTTGTCAACCGGTTCCCCAGGAACACGGAACTTTATAAGCTGATGACGACCAAGTTCGGGGAGGTTTAGAAGGAGGAGATTATGACGGCGATTCGATTTCGAAATAAAGAACACAGGGATTTTTTCCTGGAAATGATGATGAGATCCAGGGTGAAAGATTGTTACCACAAGGCTTTTTTCTATGTGATGGGGATTGCGAAGGAGACGAGGCAGAACATCCACGCCATGTTCGACTTCCGGGAAGACTGCATCAAGCCGGAGGGAATGCATGGCGGCTGGCAGACGAGCGGCACGGTCAGGGTGTGCCACCTTGCCTTTAATCTCTGGAACGGGTACACCGAAGAAGGAAAAGAAGAATACTTCACGCCGGAAGAATTGTTCTGTTGCGAATTTGCGTCCTATTTTATGGAAGGGATCCGAGTGCGGTATCCGGAGTACTGTCAGGAGCTTCCTGCGTCGGAGCGGCCTGAGACCAGTACGGTGAGGTAAGAACATGAGGATCAAGACCAGAGAACCGGGAAAGGCCGGGATCAAAACCGTGGAGCGGATACCTCGTCTTTCGAGAGCGGTAAAAGCCGCCCATGCCGGAACAAGAGACAGCATGATAGGGGAAAACGGTGCAGAGGATGGCACGGCGGCCGGGTATGCTTCCAGACAGGTGTTGGGAGCCGCCCAAATCGTTATAAAAGAAGGGGGCCGTAAGCTTTACCGGGGAGAGAAAAGGGCGGTTCAGGACACGAAAGAGAATCTCTCTAAAACCCGAAAGAGAGTGGCTGATCTCAGACGGAACAGAGAAGAATGGAGGGCGGCGGCAGAAAGGGGGGAATTGAAAAATCCCCGAGGGGCCTTAGACGCTTCTCTACCGTCTGCTCGGACAACTTTGGAAGGGAGAAGATCCCGTAACGCCATCCGTCAGAGAGTAAAAGACAAAGCCGTGAAAACCCATGCCGAGAACACGGAACAGGCAGTCCGGAGAGTAGTAAAAAATACGATCAGGGCAGTCCCGAAAAGTATTAAGACGGCGCAGGCCGCCTCGAGGGTATCTGTCCGTACTTCCAGCCGGGCCGCCGGCGGGACATGGATAGCAGTGAGGACATCCGTACAGGCGGCAAAAAAGAAAGTATGGATGGCATCGGTGAGGAAAAAAGGGACTTGGAAAGCGATAGGGAGAACGACAAAAGCTACCATGAAAACCGCAAAGACATTCCTCACCGGGGCAAAGGCGCTCACCACCGCTTTCGTTGCCGGCGGGGGTATCGCTCTTTCCGGGATCCTTATGGTGAGCTTCGTCGGACTGCTGGCAGGTTCTGTGTTTGGAATTTTCTTTTCGGGTGAGGATTCCGGGAGCGGGATGACCATGCACGAGGCGGTGCAGGAGATCAACGGAGAGTACGAAGTTCGATTGAACAGAGTCATAGACGGGATAGATCACGATGTGCTGGAGGTTTCAGGCGGGCGGACCGCCTGGAATGAAGTGCTCGCAGTTTATTCCGTGAAAACGGCCACGGATCCGGAAGCTCCCCAGGAAGTCGCCACGATGGACGCCGGGAAAAAAGGGATCCTGAAAGGAATCTTCTGGGAAATGCATGAGATCAGCAGTCGGACAGAGAACCGGATGGAGACAGAAGTGGCGGAAAGCGATGACGGCAACGGGAATATCGTGCAGGGAGAAGACACGGTTTCCAAAACGATCCTGTATGTCACAGTCAGCCACAAGACTGCCTGGGAAATGGCCGATCAGTACGGTTTTGGTGAAGAACAGCGGGAACAACTGTCCGAGCTTTTGTCAGAAGAACATGCCGCCGTCTGGTCAGAAGTACTTTACGGCATAGGGGATAGTGACAGCCAGATCGTATCCGTGGCCCTGGAACAGGTGGGAAACGGCGGGGACACCTATTGGTCGTGGTACGGCTTCGACCACAGGGTGGAGTGGTGTGCCTGCTTTGTTTCCTGGTGCGCCAACGAATGCGGCTATTTGGACAGCGGGATCATTCCCAGATTTGCAAGCTGTCAGTCCGGTTCCCAGTGGTTTAAAGACCGAGGCCAATGGCAGGACAGAAATTTCGAGCCCTCGGCGGGCCACTTGATCTTTTTTGATTGGGAGGGGGATGGCCACACAGAACATGTGGGGATAGTCGAACGAGTGGAAAACGGGATAGTCTACACCGTGGAGGGTAACTCCGGTGATCTGTGCAGACAGAGAGGGTATTCGGTCGGAAGCGGAGACATCTACGGATATGGTATCCCTGCTTACTAAGTGAGCTGTCACCACAGGAATCGGTATTTGTAATAATAAGCCTTTTACGCTGTAGTGAAAAAAGCAACCTCATTGCGAGGTTGCCTACATAGTCAGAGTTCGTTTTTAGAATTCATATAAGGAAAACATAAAAGGGAAGTTATTTATCTCGAATTTCTAAAAGGCTCTCTATAGGGCACTGAAAATAATCACACAGTTTTAGAATTAAGTTTGCGTCAATTCTTTGGAAATCATCCCGACAATATCTATTAAAATTGCCTCGTTGTAGATCTAAGTCTTTACATATTTTTGTTTTAGATATCTGATTTTCTTGAAGTAATTCCACAATTCTAAGATGTAAGTATTTCATGCGGTATCCTCCTGTTTACATACAGTTTATCTAAATATTGCCCAAAGCATAACTCTATATAAGGACAGGGTAAAAATATGTACTGTATGATTATTAAGGAGGAGAGCTATGGAGTATCTCGGATTTCTAAAAGTCCCTCAATGGGACATTGAAAATAATCACACAACTTTAGGATTAGGTTTGCGTCGATTCTTTGAAAATCGTCTCGACAATATCTATTAAAATTGTGACGTTGTAAATCTAGTGTACTGACCTGCTGATATTTAGATAAATATTTCTGGTAATTATTGTTGTTTCGAGGTATAATAAAAGAAACGGCGGTGATTCCTATGGCAAGACCTAAAAAGCATATC
>CATJIW010000190.1 GCA_949740745.1 uncultured Lachnospiraceae bacterium
GTACAGGGCCAGGAAAGCGCCCTGGACGTTATGGAAGAACGGATCGAAGCCATTACTGACATTGCCGACCGGAACCTGCGCAATGCAGGCGGCACGGAACAGGCCAGCGGGCTGCTGGCCGGCGAGGCCGAAAGCCTCCGGTCCCAGGTGGAAAAATTTATTTTAAAGGAGGAACGCAGACAATGAAACGAATCCTCAGAAGCATCCTGCTCCTGCTGCTCCCGGCCCTGCTGCTTGCCGCCTGCGGAAGCAAAACGGAGCTGAAGGACGGCTACTATACGGCCCAGGCTGCCCAGTTCAGCCACGGCTGGAAGGAATATGTCACCATCATGGTCAAGGGCGGGAAAATCGTCTCCGTAGAATACAATGCGGAAAATCCCAGCGGCTTCATCAAAAGCTGGGATAACGCCTACATGCAGAACATGCTCCATTCCAACGGCACCTATCCCAACGAGTACACCCGTTATTATGCCGGACAGCTCCTGGACGGTCAGAATGCGGACGGCATCGACGCCTTAAGCGGCGCCTCGTCCTCCCATGTCTCCTTCCGGATGCTGGCTGCGGCCGTGCTGGAACAGGCACGGCTGGGGGACTCTGACATCGTGGTGGTCGACACTTCCCATTGACCGATCTGTCGTTTCCGGCCGGAAGACGGCAAAACGCCATGCAGAACGCGCAGGTTCTGCATGGCGTTTTATATTTTCTGCAGGCAGCGGAGCCTGTTCCTTTAAAGTGTTTCCCCTGAGTCAAACAGGGCTTCAAACTCCTCGCCGTTTATCTTTTCCTTTTCCATAAGAAGGGCGGCGCTCTTATGGAGAATCTCTTTATGCCGGGTCAAAAGCTCCTTCGCCCGCACATAGCAGCTGTCGATGATCCGCTTCACCTCTTCGTCGATGGTGGAAGCCACCCGCTCGCCGTAGGACTTGGTATGGGCCAGGTCCCGGCCGATAAACACCTGATCGTCGTCGTCGCCATAGCAGATCATGCCGATCTGCTCGGACATGCCGTATCTGGTGACCATGTTCCTTGCCGTCTCCGTGGCCTGCTTGATGTCCTGAGAGGCTCCCGTGGTAATGTCGTCAAAGATCATCTCTTCGGCAATCCGCCCTCCCAGGCTGACCGTGATCTCCTGGAGCATCCTGCCCCTCGTATTAAACATCTCGTCTTTTTCCGGCACGGGCATGGTGTAGCCCGCAGCCCCGATCCCCGTGGGGATGATGGACACCGTGTGGACCGGCCCCACGTCGGGAAGCAGATGGAACAGGATCGCATGGCCGCTCTCATGGTACGCCGTGATCCTCTTGTCCTTCTCGGAGATCAGCTTGCTCTTCTTCTCCATGCCGATCCCCACCTTCACGAAGGACCTCTCGATATCCTCCTGCTTTAAGAACGCCCGGTCCTCCTTTGCCGCCAGGATGGCCGCCTCGTTCATCAGGTTTTCCAGATCCGCCCCCGTGAATCCCGCCGTAGTCTGGGCAACTCTTCGTAAATCCACGTCCTCCGCCAGGGGCTTTTCCTTCGCATGGACCTGGAGGATTTCCTCCCGCCCTTTGACGTCCGGCCTGCCTACCGCCACCTTCCGGTCAAAACGGCCCGGCCTTAAAAGCGCCGGATCCAGAATGTCCACCCGGTTGGTGGCCGCCATCACGATAATCCCTTCGTTGACGCCGAAGCCGTCCATCTCCACCAGAAGCTGGTTCAGGGTCTGCTCCCTCTCGTCGTGGCCGCCGCCAAGGCCCGTACCCCGGCGCCTGCCCACCGCATCGATCTCGTCTATGAACACGATACAGGGCGCATTCCTCTTGGCGTCTTCAAACAGGTCCCTGACCCGGGAAGCGCCGACGCCCACGAACATCTCCACGAAGTCGGAGCCGGAAATGCTGAAGAAGGGGACGCCCGCCTCTCCGGCGACGGCTTTTCCAAGGAGCGTCTTTCCGGTTCCCGGAGGGCCCACTAAAAGGACGCCTTTGGGGATCCTGGCTCCCACCTTCATGTACCGGCCGGGATTTTTCAGGAAATCCACGATCTCTTCCAGATCCTCCTTTTCCTCTGCCAGTCCGGCCACCTTTTTAAAATTGATGCCGTGCCCGTCCCTGGACACCTTTGCCCGGCTCTTTCCGAAGTTGGCCATCCGGCTTCCCCCGCCTCCGCCGTTCATGGCGTTCATGGAACGGGTGAACATGCTCATGACCACCAGGATCACGATCAGCATCCCCACCAGGATCGGGAGCACAATGGTAAAGAACGTATCGTCCGCCGGCACGTTCCGCATAACCACAGTAATCTCCTTTTCCAGAAGATATTCCTTCACTGCGGCCACGTCGTCCACGCTCCAGCTATAGGAAGTGGAGCCGTTATTAAAATACAGCCTGACCTGGCCGGTCGGCACCTCCTTGTTGGGCCGGATCTCCGCCTCCCTCACATTCCCCTGCTCCACCTGGGCTACGAAGTCCTGCCAGGACCGTTCGCCGTCCTCGTTCAGATCCTTCCGGATCCACATAAAGGCCAGGGCTGCCACCAGGATGATAATCAGATAAAAGCCAAGCCCGCTGCTGTGTTTTTGTTCCAACTCAAAAAACCTCCTATTACACTTCTACCACGCCGATATACGGCAGATTTCTGTATTTCTGATCATAGTCCAGCCCGTATCCCACGACGAATTCGTCCGGAATGCTGAAGCATGTATAATCCACTTTCACTTCTTTTTTTACCCTTCTGGAAGGCTTGTCAAGGAGCGTGCAGATCCGGATGTCCGCCGGCCCTCTCTGCTTCAGGACCTCCGTCAGATAGCTGAGCGTCCTCCCGGAATCGATGATGTCCTCCACGATCAGGACGTGCTTCCCCTCAAGGGGCTCGTCAAGATCCTTGACGATCTTCACGATCCCGCTGGACTTCGTCCCCGCGCCATAGCTGGACACGCACATAAAGTCCATGGACACCGGCACGGTGATCCGCTTTGCCAGCTCGCAGGTGAAGAATACGCCGCCTTTTAAAATGCAGATCAGGTGCACCGCCTTCCCCGCATAGTCTGCGCTGATCTGCCTTCCGATCTCTTCCACTCTTTCATCCACTTCGTCCTCCGGAAGCAGGATCCTGATTTTGTCTTCCATAAATGCTTATCCTTTCTTCTTTTGATTTTCTTCCCGCCCTGCACGAAAAGCCCGGACCTCCAGGATCCGGCAGGACTCCTCCGTCACCCTGTAAGCCTCGCCGGACCGCCTCCCGACAATCCAGAGCACCTGGCTTCCTTCCGTGAGAAGGGGGATCCGCCCCCGCTCCCCCGGCGGTATCTTCTCGTTGATCATGTATGCCTTTACGGTCTGGCGCCCCCCTCCCGCAAACGCCTGGAACCAGTCTCCCGGACGCCTTCCCCGCAAAGAAAGATTACCTTTTATTCTATCACACGCAAACCATTTCGTATACCTGTTTTCCGGAATTTTTTCTCCGGGCTCCCGCCGCCTCAGCCGGTAGCGGAGCACCCATCCGGAAAATGCCGCCTCCTTCCACTCTTCTGCCGGTTCGAGGATTTTTTCCTCCGGCTCCGCTTCCGCCGTTTCTGAAGGAAACCCTTCCTTTCCGGCCGAGAGGATCAGCATTCCGTACTGATTCCTGACGGTCACGCCCCCGGGAAGTGACAGCTTCCGTCCCGTCCCCTTTTCCGCCAGCAAAAGGGCAGCGTCCCCATGCCGCCTCGTAAGATCCTTCAGGCTTCCCGTAAGCCGTTCGAACGCCATTCGGAGGATCAGGCCGGAAAGAGGCTCTCCCGCTTCCAGAAGCGCGTCTCCCGGCAGGCAGATCTCCCGTTCCCCGATCCGGGCCCGCTCCTCAAGCCAGGCCCCTGCCTGTACCTCCAGGAACCGTCCCGTCTCCTTCAGCATGCCCGCCGCGCGGACAATGTTTGCCGCCGCCTCTTCGTTGATCTTCCGTGCCTCCGGCAGAATGTTTAACCGGATCCGGTTCCTGCTGTATTCCTCCGACGCATTGGTGCCGTCCTGGCAGAAGGGCGTCTCCCGCTCTTTTAAATACGCCTCGATCTCTTTTCTGGAAACGTCCAAAAGCGGCCGGATCAAAACCCCGTCCATTCCCCGGAGGGGCGCCCGGTAATCCATGCCGGAAAGCCCCTTAAGGCCGCTTCCCCGAAACAGATGGAACAGTACGGTTTCCGCATTGTCGTCCCGGTTATGGGCCACCGCCAGCCTGTCTGCGGAAAGCTTTTTCACGGCCTCCCAAAAGCTGGCGTATCGTGCCTCCCGCCCGGCCTCTTCCAGGGTGTAGCCCCGCACCTTTGCAAGCTCCGGCACGTTCCGCCGGTAAACCAGAAGGGGCACCCCCAGGCCCCTGCAAAAATCCCTTACAAAAGCCTCGTCCCGGTCCGCCTCCGGCCCCCGGATCCCGTGATGGACATGGACCGCCGCCGTCCGGATCCCAAGCCTCTCTTCCAGTTCAAGAAGCGCCAAAAGCAGGCAGACGGAATCTGCCCCGCCGGATACTCCGGCCACGACCAGATCCTCTGCCTTTACCAGCCCTTCTCTCTCAATGGTTCCCAATATTTTCCGAAGCATACGCCGTTCCCGCCCGCCTCTCCCTGTTCCTGTCTCTCCGGCATATATGTTAAGCCTGCCGCCCTGCGCTGCTTCTTACTATACTTGATATGCCGGCCGATGTCAAACGGCCCCCGGAATGGGCCTGTGCGCAGAAAAGGCGGCGGAACCGTTCCGCCGCTCTTTCACGCCTTCCATATCCCCACCGCCAGCGCCGTCATGTCATCCCGGCAGGCTTCTCCGGAAAGCCTCGCATACCGCAGGATCTCGTCGGTCACGTCCTGCAGATTTTCTCCGGAAATGCAGGAAAGGATCTCCCGCATGGTCTCTTCTTTATCTTCACCGGCCAGTGCGTCCAACACTCCGTCCGTCACCATAACGATCTTGTCGCCGTCCTCCAGGTTCCGCTCCAGGTATTCCGGGCAGACGCCCCTTAAAATCCCCGCCGGAAGCGCCTCCGCCTTGATAACCTCGATGTTCCGTTTCTTTTTGACAAAGGTCGTCACGCCCCCGGCCTTGATAAAGCGGCAGGAGCCGCTGTAAAGATCCGCCACGGCCAGATCCACGGTAATGGGCCGCTGCTCCTGCTCCTTCAAAAGCAGCACCGCATTCATAAGCTTAAGCGCCTGTTCCAGTCCGAAGCCGCTGGAGAGAAGCTGCTCCGCCATCTCCATAACCACCTCGCTGTCCTTAAAGGCCCTGCTGCCGGAGCCCATCCCGTCGGCCACCCCGAACAGCATCCGGCCGTCCGGAAGCCGGCAGAAGGTGAAATTGTCGCCGGAAAGCTCCTTCTCCGTCCTGGACGCCCTGGAGATCCCATGGAGCATCATATATTCCGGCGACCGGATCAGCCGGATCATGCAGGATTCCTTCGTCACGATCCTGCGGCTGTCCATAGCCGGGACAAACCGCTCCTCCAGCACCTTGCTGACCGCTTCGGAAAGCTCCCGCACCGTCATGCACCGGTTTCCCGCCGCCTTCACCTGCAGATAAACCTCTTTCTTCTCCCCGCCCTTTTCCAGCACCGTAAGATTCATAAGCTTCACCCGCCGAAGCCTGAGCTCCCTGGAAAGCCTGTCCCTGTATTCGCCGGAAACATCCCCGGTGGCTTCGATCTCCACAGAAAGCTCCGAAAGGATCCGCTCCATTTCCCGGAAGCTTTCCGCCACCGCCTCCCGGCACTCCTCATAGCGTTCTCTCCAGGCCAGCCCCTCCAGCGAAAGGGCCGACGCATCCGCAGGAACCACGGGAATCCCTTCCGACACCACGTTTTCATCCGATTCTTCCGCCGCCTCCTCCTGCGGCCGGAAGGTCTTTGCCAGCCGGTCCATGGAATCGGACACGGCCTTCACCCGCTCGGCCGCCGCCCCCTCTTTGCCCGGCATATAAAAAGAAATGGTACGGATCGGCTCTTTCCGGATCTCCGTCCGGACGCACAGGCTCTCCGGCACCAGAAAAAACGCCGCGGCCGCCGCAAAAAAACCTCCCATCCCCGGATGAGCCTCCCTTGGCACATAAAGGATCCCCAGGATCGCCGCTCCCGCCAGGAATCCCATGGCGCTCCCGGATTTCCCCAGACTCCGGAACACTCCGGCCAGGACCCCCGCCAGGCACAGCATTCCCATGGAAGAAATATCCTCCTGCAGGATCGTTTCTAAAATTCCGCAGCCGGTTCCCGCCACGGCTCCGATCCCCGCTCCGTATTTATAACCGGTAAACAGCACGCTGAAATACAGGCCCGGCCGAAGCACAGCGGCAGACGCCCTGCCCTGCGCCAGAAACGCCGCCAGCATAAACCCGCCGGACAGTGCCAGAAATGCCCGGATAAATGTCTCTCTCTTCATGGCGAATCCTCCCTGAGAGACTATTATAACGCCCCTGCCGCGGGAAGGCTGTCGAAAGGGGAGGGCCGAAGAAAAAAAGTTTTCGACAAACCCCGTCCCGGCATCGATTTATGCCGCCATATGAAGCATACGGCAAATTGCCTGTTTACTCTTCTTCATTGGGTTTCAAAAGAGTCTCGCCCGGATTTACCAGGCCCAGCTTTGTCTTTGCGATTTCTTCTATGTATTTTTTTGTCTGAACGTAAATTTCCCGTTCTTCCAGCTCCTCCGACCGTTTTCTTTCCTGCTCGATCTGGCCCTGCAGCTCGGTCTCTCTGGCTTCGTACCGGCTGTTCCTGACCTGCAGCGCCTTCGTCCTGTAAAACAGAAGGCCGCAAAAAAGAAGCGTCACCAGCAGGATCCCCGCGATGACCGCCCTGCTCTGCTTTCTGTATCGTATTCTTCCTCTGCCTGCTGCCACGGCTTCCCTCCGCATTTTCTTTTTCCCGTTCTTTCTTTTGCGCCTGTTTTTTCTGCTCCCGCCCCGCTCTGAAGGCGCGCCCTTTAGCTTTGACCTTTATTGTAAGCCATCCCGCCCGCTTTTTCAATAACCGTCCCAGAATTTTTAGGGGGGCGGCCAGTCCTTTTATGGCGAATCCAAGCGCTGCGCCCAGCCACTTTACAAGAAAGCGGCTCAAAGTGATATGGTACAGCCACATGCCGGCTCCTGCGCCTGCCAGAGCATACCACCGGAGATTTCCGTCATTCATGGAAAACAGGAGGACGAACAGGGCGAATGCGGCAAAGATCCAATACAGGAAATCCTCCGCCGCCACCACCGCCGGAGCATGTCTCACAGCCGTCCGTAAAATCCGCAGACAGTCGTAAGCAAGGGTCAGCCCCGTTCCCCAGAGCAGGGATACCAGAAGGAAATCCGCCTCCTGGCGGATCATTCCGCTCATTATTTAAACAGACGGCCGAGGAAGGATTCCCCCTGGGCCTTTCTGCCCCGGCTTTCCGAATAGACGAAGCTGTCCATTCGGCCGCCGATTTCCACTTCTCCCTGCTCCACCGTCAGCCGGCTTACCTTCATATCCTCCCCCTTCACCGTCAGGCGTCCGAGGGTGGTTTCCAGGATCACCTCTTTTTCATCAAAGGATATCACGTCCTCCACGCCGCTTATGACCGCAAAGGACCGCTTATCCAGCGATATCCTGTGAGGCTTCGTCCTCTGCCTCTGTTCCTCCATTCCCGCTCTCTCCCTTCCTGTCCTTTTCCCCGGCGGACGCCGCCCGCCTGCCCGGCCGGGCCCGCAGCCTCCGGGCGCCTCCGCGGCCCCGGATACACTGCCTCCTGCCGAATGCGCCTGCAGCCTCCGGTCAATATCTGCAGCCTCCGGGCACATCTGCGGCCTTCGGGCACGGCTCCTACATGAATTCTATGCGGGAGAGAAAGGGCCTATTCCTACAAATAGCGGAACATTTCTCCTGCGTCCTCCTTTTTCGTGCTCTCCTGTATCTTCAGAACCTCCGCTTTCACGGAACGGTTTCCGAACTGCACCTCGATCACGTCGCCCTCCCTGACGTTCAGGGACGCCCTGGCCTGCTTTCCGTTGACGAACACCCGGCCGCTGTCGCAGGCCTCGTTGGCCACCGTCCTCCGCTTAATGATCCGCGAAACCTTTAAATATTTATCCAGTCTCATATCCGTTTTCTCCTTATTATATTCGGCAAAAACGAACTGCCGCAGAAACCTGCGGCAGTCCTGACTTTTTCCGAAATTCGGCTGTTTACGCTTAACTGTTTACCTTATCCTTAAGAGCCTTGCCGACCTTGAATCTGGGCATCCTGGAAGCTGCGATCTTCATGGTCTCGCCGGTCCTGGGGTTCCTTCCGTCTCTCTCCGCTCTCTCGGATACCTCAAAGGTACCGAAGCCCACAAGCTGAACCCTCTCGCCCTTCACCAGCTCCTCGCTGACAACATCAATAAATGCAGATACTGCCTTTTCGGCATCTTTTTTGGACAGCTCAGCCTGTTCGGCCACTGCTGCGATTAATTCAGTTTTGTTCATGATTACTGTTCCTCCTGAAGTTGTTCATAGAAATCAACATTGCTCTCCATTATTTATAAACTGATAAAGGCGTTTTGTCAAGAAAAATCCGTCTTTCCCCGATCTTTCCGCCCTCCGCAAAAGCCTCCGCCGTCCTGTGCATTTCCTCTGTACCTAAAGCCGGATCCCCAGCTTTTTTGCCTCCTTTTCCTGCCGTTTGATCTCATCCCAGCGGGCTTTGCTTTCCTCCGCAGTCCCATAGTCCTCTCCGCCGAACACATGGGGATGGCGCCTGATCAGCTTCCGGCACAAAAAGGCAATGACCTCCTCCACCGTAAACTCTCCGGCCTCCTCGGCGATCCGGCTGTGAAGCATGACCTGCAGAAGGACGTCTCCCAGCTCTTCGCAAAGATTTTCCGTATCCTGTCTGTCAATGGCCTCCAGAACCTCGTCGCACTCATCCTGCAGGCATTTTTTCATGGATTCATGGGTCTGGGCCCTGTCCCAGGGACAGCCGTTCTCAGAACGGAGCACGGCAATGATTTCCTTCAGTTCCTTAAAGGTATAGCTTTCTTTCAGTTCCATGGTCTTCTTCCTCCCAGAACAAGGATACCTCTTTTGGGACTAATTGGCAATACCCGGATCTACAACGGACGGCGCATGCCCCGTCAGCTTTCCATCTGTCTTCCCAAAAAACCGGCCGCCGTGGACGCAAGCTTCTGCTCCAGCGTCCCCATCTTGTATTTGGGATCCTTGGAAAGCAGGAGAACGGCGCCGATGGCATCCCCCTCGCAGAGGATGACGGCCGTCACTTCCCCGGAATACTCCTCCGAATCCTCGTCCGTCACGGGAATAAACTGCCCCTCATCCTTCCCCGCCATGATATTGTTCCGGTTCAGGATGGACTGCTCCAGTGCCTTGCTGATGCTCTTTTGCAGAAGCTCCTTCTTCGCCCCTCCGGCCACCGCAATGACCTGGTCCCGGTCGGTAACGCAGACCGCAAGCCCCGTAGACTGGGCCAGGGCGTCCGCATACTGCTTCGCAAAATTCCCAAGCTCCGCCATGGGAGAATATTTTTTCAGAATGATTTCGCCTTCTCTGTCGGTGAAAATTTCCAGCGGCGTGCCTTCCCGGAGCCGAAGGGTCCTGCGGATCTCCTTCGGGATCACCACCCGGCCAAGGTCGTCTATCCTTCTCACAATTCCTGTTGCTTTCATAATAAAAACTCCTCCGTTTATCATACTGGTAATTTACGTGATACTAGTATTTGTAAACGAAGGAATTTTATACCTAAGATTATGATGTACGGCGATGACGAAGTCACTATAAAAAGCGTCCCTTCATTCTGCAAATGCCGGATTCATCTTTTAGTGTTGTTTTAATGTCAGAGATAATACCCTGGGCCTTGCCCCCTTCTCATATTTAAAGTTCAATGCATGTCTGGCTATCTCGGGCAGATAGTATTTCTCATTTTCAACCCTGAGATATCCTTCTTGTTTCATAAGCTTCTCTTCCGACGCAGAGAAATTAAATGTATCATTGTAAAATGGCAATGACCTTTGAGCTTCCGACCCGCTTTTCAGCTTATCA
>CATJIW010000191.1 GCA_949740745.1 uncultured Lachnospiraceae bacterium
AGGCGGCATGATCCCCAAGCTGCAAAACTGTGTGGACGCGCTGCGGGAGGGAGTGTCCAGGGTGCATATCCTGGACGGGCGGATCCCCCACTGCCTGCTTCTGGAGATCTTTACCAACAAAGGGATCGGAACGGCGATCTTAAACAGTAAGGAGGAGCGGTATTATTATGAAGGCTGAAGCATATATGGAGCGGGGAGAGCGGGCGCTTCTCCATACCTATAACCGGACGCCCATCGTGTTTGACCGGGGCGAGGGCGTGTATCTTTACGATGTGGACGGAAAGAAATACCTGGATTTTGCGGCGGGGATCGCCGTGGTGGGGCTTGGCTACGGAAATCCGGAGTTTGGGGAGGCCCTTAAAAATCAGGTGGAAAAGCTCACCCACACCTCCAACCTGTATTATAACGTGCCCGCCGTCGAGGCGGCGGAAAAGCTTCAGAGGGCGTCCGGCATGGACCGGGTGTTCTTTACCAACAGCGGTACCGAGGCCATCGAGGGGGTCATTAAAACCGCCCGCAAATATGCGATGAAGAAGGACGGGACCAAAGACCATGAGATTATTGCCATGGACCATTCCTTTCACGGCAGGAGTATGGGAGCTCTTTCCGTTACGGGGAATCCCCATTATCAGGAGGATTTTAAGCCCCTTCTTTCCGGGATCCGTTTTGCGGAATATAATAATCTGGAGAGCGTGAAATCGCTGGTGAATGAGAAGACCTGCGCCATCCTGCTGGAGCCTGTCCAGGGGGAGGGAGGAATTTATCCGGCGGACGGAGAATTTTTGCAGGGGCTGAGAAGGCTTTGCGACGAAAAGGACCTTCTCCTGATTTTCGACGAGATCCAGTGCGGCATGGGACGGAGCGGGAGCATGTTCGCCTGCCAGAAATACGGCGTGAAGCCGGACGTGATGGCGGTGGCGAAGGCCCTTGGAAACGGGCTTCCCATCGGAGCCTTTTTGACTACGGAAAAGGCGGCGGTGCTGGTACCGGGAGACCATGGGACCACCTACGGCGGCAACCCTCTGGTCTGCGCCGGGGCAAGTGCGGTGCTTGACATTTTTGAAAAGGAGAACATCCTGGAGAACGTAAAACGGGTGGGCGCTTACCTCTGGGAAAGGCTGGAAGCGCTTAAGGATAAATATCCGCAGGTGAAAGACCACAGAGGCGTGGGACTGATCCAGGGTCTGGAATTCACAAAGGCTCCGGGCGATATTGCGGCGGCGGCCATTAAAAGGGGCGTGATCCTGATCACGGCAGAGCATAATGTCCTCCGGTTTGTTCCGCCCCTCGTCATCAAAGAGGAGCATGTGGACGAGATGCTCCGGGCGCTTGAGGCGGCCATCGAAGAGCAGGGATAAGAGGCGCGGCATAAAAGAAAAGGAACGATCCTTACAGGGCGGCATTCGGGTAAGACCGGATGCCGTTTTTGGTTCCGAATGAATTTTGGACTTTCTGGTTACACTATCTCCGAATGGAGGGATTTTTTATGTTCGGAGTACTGATCGCCCTGCTTTCGGGGGCGCTTATGAGCATCCAGGGGGTGTTCAACACGGAGGTGACGAAGGCCAGCAGTGTCTGGGTGGCGGCCGGGTTTGTCCAGCTCACGGCATTTTTGACCTGCGCGGCTGCCTGGCTTTTTACAGGGCGGGAGCCGGTGCTTGCCTTCTGGCAGGTGGAGCCCAAATACATGCTGCTGGGCGGGGTCATGGGAGCCTTTATCACGTATACGGTTATCGAGGCCATGGGAAGCCTGGGGCCGGCCAGGGCGGCCATGCTCATCGTAGTGGCGCAGGTGGCCGTGGCCTACGTGATCGAGCTGTTCGGCCTTTTCGGTGCGGAGAAAGCGGCCTTTGAGTGGCATAAGCTTCTCGGAATGGTGATTTCCGTTGTGGGAATCGTAATTTTTAAGTGGTAAACCCTTGTAAAGAACGGGCGTTTCGGTTAGAATAAAGAGGTGTGAGAAATGTGGGCGTCCGCCGAAAGGAGGATGCCATGTACGGCTGGAAAAAAGAGAGAAAAGAAAACAGATTTGCGGGAAGGATCCGGGTTTTGCTCCTCTGGGCGGCCCTTGCGGCGTTTTCAGGCTGCGGCCGGGGAAAGGCGGCGGTTCTGGAAACCCTGCCTGCGGAAGCAGCGGAGAAAAATGAAGGCGCGGAAGCTTCCGATCTGGAAAGCGGGACGGAAACGGCTGCAGAAACGGAGACAGTCCGGGAAACCGTTAAGGAAACGGTTTTGCAGGAGGCGCTCCAGGTGCATGTCTGCGGCGCCGTGAAAGCTCCGGGCGTCTATGGGCTGCCTGCGGGAAGCCGGGTGTTCGAGGCGGTGGAAGCCGCAGGAGGCGTGACGGCAGACGGGGCCGGAGACTATCTGAACCTGGCGGACGAGGTTTTCGACGGAGCGAAGGTGCGGGTGCCGTTTCTTTCGGAGCTTTCTGAGGGTGAGGCATGCGGCCCTTCGGGAGCTTTTGGCGTGACGGGAAGCCGGACGGACACCGGCTTTGGAGCGGACGAAGGGACAGCCGGGGTAAAAGACGGCCTTGTGGACCTGAACCATGCGGACCGGGAGGCGCTTATGAGCCTGCCCGGCATCGGAGAGGCAAAGGCGGAGGCGATTCTCTCCTGGCGGGAAGAGCAGGGGCTCTTTGAAAAACCGGAGGATATTATGCAGATACCGGGAATCAAGGAAGCGGCCTATGAGAAGCTGAAGGATAAAATTACGGTAAAAAACTGAGGCGGGGAGCCTCCGTGAAAAATCGGAAGATAAATTTGCTGCAGGAAACGGTATTATAAAAGAGGCAGAACTGCAATTTAGAAATGGAATTAAGAAACGGAATTAAGGAACGGAGCTGCAATTGAGAACCGGAGCTGCAATTTAAAGCCGGAATTGCAATTAAGAACCGGAATTGCAAAAAAGAATTATAATTAAGAAACCGAAATTACGATAAAACGGGATTTGCGATAAAAAACGGAAAGAGAAGAGGACAGTCAGAAAGGCAGCGTTTGAAGGGCAGGGTGAGCAGTATGGCAAACAGGATTCTGGTGGTGGACGATGAAAAACTGATCGTGAAGGGGCTCCGGTTCAGTCTGGAGCAGGAGGGCATGGAGGTGGACTGCGCTTACGACGGGCAGGAAGCCATTGACCTGGCGAAGCGGGGGGAGTATGATCTGATCCTCTTAGACGTGATGCTTCCGGTTTTTGACGGTTTTGAAGTCTGTCAGCAGATACGGGAGTTTTCCGACGTGCCGATCATCATGATCACGGCAAAGAGCGACGACATGGATAAAATCCTGGGCCTTGACATGGGGGCCGACGATTACGTTACCAAGCCTTTTAACATTTTGGAGGTGAAGGCCAGGATCAAGGCCATTATCCGCAGGAATGCGAAGAAGGCGAAGGCCGCCGAGCAGAAAAATGTCCTGAAGGTCAAGGAGCTGACCGTGGACAAGGAAAGCCGGCGGGTATGGAACGGCGAGAGGGAGCTTAACCTGACCGGTAAGGAATTCGATCTGCTGGAGCTTCTGCTTACCAATCCCGGCAAGGTTTACAGCCGGGAAAAGCTTCTGAACATCGTGTGGGGGTACGAGTATCCCGGCGACGTCAGGACGGTGGACGTACATGTGAGAAGGCTGCGGGAAAAGGTGGAGGCCAATCCAAGCGACCCGCAGTATGTATATACGAAATGGGGCGTTGGTTATTTTTTCAAAGGATAAGAGGAGCGGAGAAAATAAGAGGAACCGGTTAAAGAGCCTGCGGCTTATCTGGTTTGTGACGCTTGTGATCCTGGGAGCGGCGCCGGTACTGATTATCAATCACATTGTCTATGCCACGTCGACGGCCAACGAGGTCCAGTCCAGGATCGCAAGGATCCAGAATCAGTGGATGATCGTGGCAAACCAGGTGTCAAAAAGCGGATACGTGGACAATCCGCAGAACGAGGTCATCGACGCCGAGCTGGAACAAATGGCCCGTCTGCAGGACGGCCGCGTCATTGTGGTGAATAAAAGCTTCCGGACCATTAAGGATACATACGGGATCGACAGCGGAAAGTATAATATTTCCGAGGCAGTGCTCCAGTGTTTTTCCGGGGAGCAGAAGGTCAATTACAGGCCGGGCGATCGATATCTGGATTTCGCCCAGCCCATTTACGGTGCGGATAATGTGGAAGTGGTCGGGGTCATGCTCCTGTCCTCGTCCACCAGCTCTCTGGACGAGCTGGCGGGAAAGCTGAAGGTGCGGATGCACCTTTTGGAGTTCATTGAATTCGTGATCATCGTCATTTTGTCCGCGGTTCTTTCCCACTGGATGGTAAGGCCCTTTAAACGGATTGCGGCTTCTCTCAACCATGCCACGGAGAACCCTCTGGGCGAGGAGATCCGGATCGATAATTTCGTGGAGACCAGACGAGTTTCGGAGGCCTACAACAAGACGCTGAAGCAGCTGAAACGGCTGGACGAATCCCGGCAGCAGTTTGTTTCCAACGTGTCGCATGAGCTGAAGACGCCTATTACGTCGATCCGGGTGCTGGCCGATTCTCTGATGAGCCAGGAAGAGGTGCCGGTGGAGCTTTACCGGGAGTTTATGAGCGATATTTCCGAGGAGATCGACCGGGAAAGCCAGATCATTGAGGATCTTTTGAGCCTGGTGCGTCTGGATAAATCTTCCACGGAGCTGAATATCGCCCAGACCAACATCAATGAACTGCTGGAGGGGACTCTGAAGCGGCTGCGTCCGATTGCGCAGCAGAAGAACGTGGAACTGATTCTGGAGAGCTTCCGTCCGGTGCTGGCCGAGGTGGACAAGACGAAGTTTACGCTGGCGGTCAGCAACCTGGTGGAAAATGCGGTCAAATACAACAACCGGGACGGGTTGGTCAAGGTGAGCCTGAATGCGGATCACAAGTTTTTCTACGTGAAGGTGGCCGATAACGGAATCGGCATTCCGGAGGAAGCCCAGGAGCATGTGTTTGAGCGGTTTTTCCGGGTGGACAAGGCCCGCTCCAGGGAGGCGGGCGGCACGGGCCTGGGGCTTGCCATTACCAGAAGCATCGTCTATTCTCACCATGGCGCCATTAAGCTTTACAGCAGGGAAAATGAAGGGACCACCTTTACGGTGCGGGTTCCGCTGATCTATATTGCATGACGGGAGGGAGCCATGAAACGCAGCAGGTATCTGTTTCTTCTTCTGGCGGTTTTCTCCTGGGGGCTTCTGGCCTGCGGGCGGGCCGAGACGAAGCAGGAGGAATTGGGAGAAGGAGAATATTTTCTTTATTATACGAACCAGACCTTTACAAAGCTGGGCACGGAGGTTTATCAGGCGGGAGATGCGGCGGAGCCGGTGTACCTGGCGGAAGCTCTTTTAAAGGGGATGCGGGAGGCGCCGAAGAACATGGAGCTTTTGCCGGTCATTCCGGAGGAGGTCCGCGTGGTCAGGACGCAGCTTGGAGACGGAGGCCAGTTTTTTGTGTATTTCAACGCCGCCTATACGGCCATGGAGCCGATCCGGGAGATTCTGTGCCGGGCGGCGGTGGTCAAGACCCTGACTCAGATTGAGGGCGTGGATTACGTGGGTTTTTATATCAATGACCAGCCTCTTATGGATGCGGCCAGCAACAGCATCAACCTGATGTCGGCGTCCTCCTTTGTGGAGAGCTCAGGCAACAATACGGCCGAGCTGCAGCATGCGGACCTGACGCTTTACTTTACCGATGAGACAGGGACGAAGCTGTTAAAGACGAACCGGTCCGTGGTCGATAGCACGGGAATTTCCATGGAGTCCCTGGTGGTTAAACAGCTTTTGGCAGGCTGCGACGAGGCGGGGCGTTATGCGACGCTGCCGAAGACGGCGAAGGCCCTGTCGGTGGCCACGAGAAAGGGTGTGTGCTATATCAATTTTGATTCGGCTTTTATGGAGGAAGCGCTGAATGTCAGCGATTACGTTCCGATCTATTCCATCGTGAATTCACTGACGGAGCTTCCCAATGTGAGCCGGGTGCAGATTTCCGTGGAAGGCGTGGGAAATATTAAATTCAGGGACAGCATTGCCCTGGAGCAGCCTCTGGAGCGCCGGACGGAATATATAGAAAACGGGGAAGAGACGGAACAGGACTGATCGTATTGCGGGTCAAAGCTCAGGGGAAAGAATTAATAGAAAGACCAGAAAGGAAATTCATTTATTAAAATATGAAAAGGCCATTGCTGTGGTGCGCGGGAGCGTATGCGCTTGGAGAGGTGCTTGCCCTGCAAAGCGGGGGCCTTTGGATCGCCGCCTTCTTTTTGGCGGCGGCAGCCTGCCTTGGATTTTGGCGGACAAAAGCGGCGGGGCCGGAGGGTCTTCCGGGAATCAGGCCGGCCGCAGGGAACCGGAGGATCCTGTGGCTTGTGCTGTCCGTCTTTTTTGTGCTGGGGTGGCTGCGGGTGTATCAGGCCGGAGACTCCCAGATCCTCAGGAGGCTGGACGGGGATCTGGCGGAGGAAGAGAGCCTGGAGGGCATACTTTCCGGGCGGGCGGCGCGCCTGGAGCTTCGGAATGGGGAAGGCGGGGAAAGCTTCCGTCTTCTGCTTTCCGGCTGCGTCTTCCGGCCGGAGGGAAGGGAAGCCTGTCCGGTGGGCGGCGTGCTGGTTACGCTGGAGGAGCTGCCGGAGGGCGTGCGGGAGGGGCGGGAGCTTACGATGAAGGCCCGTCTTCTGGAAATGGAGGAGTCTGGAAATCCGGGGCAGTTTGACGGCCGGAGCTATTACCGGAGCCAGGGGATTTCTTACCGGGCCAAAGGGACGGCCCTTCTGGAGGCTTCCGGGAGGACGGATTACCTTCGGATGGGTCTCCGGCTCCTAAGACAGTATTTTTCGGACAATCTGTATCGGACGGCGGGGGATAAGAGCGGGGGGATGCTCTGCGCCATGGTCCTGGGAGAAAAATGGGAGGCCGACGGGGATATGGTCTCTCTCTACACGGACAGCGGCATGGGACACCTTCTTGCCATCAGCGGCCTCCATATTTCCCTGGCGGGCATGGGAGTCTACCGTCTGTTAAGAAAACGGCTGAAATGCCCCTATGGGCCGGCGGCCTTCGGCTGTGCGGCCATGTCGTTTTGCTATTATCTTCTGACCGGCGAAGGAACCAGCGCAGGCCGGGCGTTTTTCATGCTGACGGTTTACGGGATCGGGCAGGTTCTGGGCAGGCAGTATGATCTGGCCAGCGCAGCGGCACTTTCCGCTCTCGTTATGCTGATCCGCCGTCCGCTCCTTCTGTTTCAGAGCGGCTTTCTCCTGTCCTTCGGCTCCGTGCTGGCGCTGGGGCTTTTGTATCCGCTTTTTCTTCAGGCAGAACTGCCGAAGCTTCTCTCTCCCTTCTTTCCGGGGCTTTCCATTCAGCTTCTGACACTTCCGGCGCAGGTTTTTTTCTTTTATAAGATTCCGGTTTACAGTTTGTTTCTGAATATGGCGGTGCTGCCCCTCTTTACGGCGGGAGCCCTTCTTGGAATGGCGGGAGCCCTCCTTGGAGGGGTCCTTCCGGGAATCCTGGCCGTCCTGCTTTACCCGGCCAGGTGGATCCTGTGGCTGTACGGCTTTTTGGGAGAGGCGAGCCTGCGCCTGCCCGGCGCCGTCTGGCGGACCGGGCGGCCGGAAATCTGGCAGCTTCTGCTTTATGGGCTTTTGCTGTTTCTCTTTGTCAGAAGGCTCGGAAAAAGGGCGGCGCCGTTTCTCCTTCTGGGGATGCTTCTGTGCCTGATGCCTGTCCGTTACCGGGGAATGGAGCTTGTGTTTCTGGACGTGGGACAGGGGGACTGCTGCTTTGTGCGGACGCCGGAGGGAACGACCTTTTTTATCGACGGCGGGAGCAGCGACCAGAGGAGCGTGGGCGAATACCGCCTGGAGCCCTTTCTGGACGTCCGGGCAGAGGGCCGGGTGGATTTTGCCCTGGTCAGCCACGGGGATGCGGATCATATTAACGGGATCGGCGAGCTGATTAAGGCGGGGCGGATCGGCACGCTTGTCCTGCCCCGCGGGAGGGAAGGCAAAAAAGGGCTTGCCGCCCTGAAGGAGCAGGCGGAACAGGCCGGGATCCCGGTTTGTTCTCTGGGATGCGGGGAACGGCTTTTGGCAGGGGATGCGGTTTTTACCTGTCTCTGGCCGGAGGCCCCCGGCGGGGCCGGTTCGGGCCGTTTGGACGAGAACGAGGCTTCCATGGTCCTGTGGCTGTCCTGGAAGGAGCTGGACGTATTGTTTACGGGAGATCTGGAGGGGGACGGCGAGGCGGAGGCGGCCGGATATCTGGAAGCATACCGGAGGGACTCTGGAAGGACGGCAGACATCCTGAAGGTTCCTCATCACGGCTCCGGGAAAGCCGCCTCCGCCGCCTTCCTGGAAACGGTGTCCCCTTGGTACGGAGTCATCTCCTGCGGAAAGCATAACGGCTACGGTCACCCGGCAGGGGAGACTCTGGAGCGGCTTGCGCAGGCCGGCTGCCGGGTGCTCCGCACGGACCGGGGCGGGGCCGTGACAATCAGGAGCGACGGGAAAAAACTGGAGGTTTATGAGCACAGGAGAGGGACGGAATAAATGCGAAGGCAGCTGCGGCGGATCATAGCCGACCGATATGGAAATGCTGCATACGGTATGTTATAATCTAAAGGATGCGATATTTTCATCACATAATTGCGAAACATGAAATTGCGGGAATATTCTGGCAATATGTCCGTCCAAAGCCTGCAGCGCCAAACGTTCCAGTAAGCCCAGAACCGCAGAAAGCACTCGGGACTCCTGCCTTCTCTGGTCTTGCTTCCACGGCGCAGAGGGCTTTTCCCGGAAATATTGCAGAATATTCAATAAGCTTTTAAGGTTCGCAATCACCTGGATATTTTCATGGGGAAAAGGAGCGGTTTAAAAAGAAAATATCAGATTCGATGGAGAGGAAGACTTGTACAAAGGACAGGATTTATCGAAGAATCGATATAAAACAGGAACTGCAACCGCCGGTTGACAAATTTCCAAGCGCACTTGGTGGTTGTCAACCGGCTTTTTTGATAAGATGTCATTTGTTACGGGGACTTTCGGGAGGCGGGGACGCTTCAGGAAAGTGTTCCGGAAGATTAAATGTGGGAGGAATCAGATATTATGACACTGGCAGAAAAGATCATAAGGCTCAGAAAGGGGAGAGGCTGGTCCCAGGAGGAGCTGGCGGGACAATTGGAAATATCCAGGCAGTCCGTCTCCAAATGGGAAGGCGGCGTGTCGATCCCGGAGCTTGACAAAATTGTAAGGATGAGCGAGATCTTCGGTGTGACGACAGACTATTTGTTAAAGGAAGAGGAAGAAGGGACGGGGCAGGAATGGAAAGGGACGGAAGGCGAAGCGGTCTTTTCAGGAGGATCCGCCGTTTTTGAAAAGGAAGGGGAAGAGCCCCGGTTTGTTTCTATGGAAGAAGCGGGGGCATTTATGGAGGTCACGAAAAAGGTATCCGGATGGATCAGCCTGGGGGTCTTTCTGTGTATTATTTCACCGATCTGCCTGATAATTTTTGGCGGGCTGGCCGAATATGGGTTTTTTCCTTTTTCAGAGAACGCGGCCGGGGGGATTGGTCTCATGATCCTTCTGGCGCTTGTGGCGGCGGCGGTGGCGATTCTGATTTTTCATGGGTTCAAGCTGTCAAAGTATGAATATATGGAAAAGGAACCGATTCTGTTGGAAGCCGGCATAATACAGCAGGTAAAGGAAAGGGAGGAAGCCTTTGAATCGGAATTTCGCATGGGGATCGTGATCGGGGTGATGCTTTGTATCGGAGGAGTTATACCGATTGTAACCACGGCATTTCTGGAGAGCTTGCTTTGGGAGGTTTTGTCCGTAGGGGTACTGCTCTTTTTGGTGGCCTGCGGCGTCTATATTTTGATCCGGGTCGGAATGATAAAAGGGAGCTATCAGAAGCTTTTGCAAGAAGGCGACTATACCAAAAAGAATAAGGAGGCCTCCAGGGTGGTTTCTGCTTTTGCGGGATTTTACTGGTGTACGGTCACGGCTGTTTTTCTGGTGGTCTTTTTTCGGACGGAAAACGGGAAGGCGGCCGGGCTGATCTGGCCTGTGGCCGGAGTTTTCTTTGGGGCGCTCTATGTGGTGGTGAAAGGGGTTGTGATGCGGGAAAAGAAACGGTAGGGGGAGACGCGTGAAGGCGCCCGGCATTATGTCTAACGCAAACATGGCAGCGGATCGCCAAGCGTTTGCTAATAGAAATAATGCCGTGCGCCTTCACGCTGTCTGTCGGAGAAAAGAGGGGAAGCGGATCGCCAGGTGTTTGCTAATAGAAATAATGCCGTACGCCTTCCCGCTGTCTGTCGGAGAAAAGAGTGGAAGCGGATCGTCAGGCGTATGCTAATAGAAATAATGTCTGGTGCGTTCCCGCTGTTTGTCGGAGGGGCAAGGAAAATTATGCTATAAACGAGGGAGAAGCAGGGCCAAATGTTTCCGTGAGCAGATGATCGGTGAACCGTAGCCGTAGCTGCAAGGAGAACTAAAGTAGAAGCAGGAGAGACGCATGAAGGCGCCCGGCATTATGTCTAACGCAAACATGGCAGCGGATCGCCAAGCGTTTGCTAATAGAAATAATGCCGTACGCGTTCCCGTTGTTTGTCGGAGGGGGCAAGGAGAACTAAGCTATAAGGGAGGGAGAAGCAGGGCCAAATGTTTCCGTGAGCAGATGATCGGTGAACCGCAGCCGCAAGGAGAACTAAGCTATAAACGAAGGAGAAGCAGGGCCAAATGTTTCCGTGAGCAGATGATCGGCGATTCGCTGCCGCATCTGCGATGGAAAGCGTTTGGCCCTGCTTCTCCACTCCTCTCCCCCCTCTTCAAAATTACCGTGCTTTTTCCCACAGTGCCTCGTTATCGAAGCATTCGATCTCAACTGCGAAGCTGCGGCTCTCGCCGGGCCTGATAAACTGCAGGGAACCCTCCCTGCGGAGGTTTGCGCGGCCGTCCAGCTTATTGGTGCAGGGTTCAAGGCCGAGGACGTAATCCCGTTCGCCCATCATCTTCCATTCGGTCATATAAGGGAACTGTGCCTTGTCCCAGCGGAGGGCAAGGCCCACGCCTGCGCCGTCGTTCCAGAGCTTTGCGCAGGGAGCCGTTTCCCCGAACTCATGATAATAGCACTGTTCCTGGAAATTGGGAACGGGAGTGAGCATCTTGTCCCAGGTATCCAGATCCTTTGCCGCATGGTCGTCGCGGGGAAGGACCCGTTCGGAAGAAACGGCAAGTCTTGCCTGTTCACTGAGCAGGGGATATCCAAGGTTCATATGGTAAAGGAGCAGGAGCGGTTCGTCGGAGGATCCCACGTTTTTGACGGTATCGGAGATTTTCAGGGTGTTTTTGCCGTGTTCGCAGGAAATGGTCCGATCCAGTACCAGTTTCTGCTTGAAGATCTCCATGTCATTGATCCTGGCATGGAGCTCGATCCTCCCGTCTTCTTCCGTATAATAGATCCGGTCGGCGGGAAGGTTGGAGATGGTGCCGTGCAGAGGGCAGGAGACGTCGCCGTCCATGCCGGGGGTGCCGATATTCTGCAGGCCGCAGGTGGTAAGGAAGCCGCAGGTAAAGGATTTCAAAAATCCGAATCCCGGTTCATCGTAATAGGCGGGGGCCACATAGCCTGCGGAACCCATATAATTCAAGTTGACGCCTTTGTAGGAAAGGCGGGAAATATCGGCGGCCCGGTCGGCAGATACCGTAAATTCCAGTCCGCTCCCGTTTCGGACCTGGAACAGCCGCATGCCGTCGCCGCGTCCTCCCGTCAGGCGGTGTTCTTCAACGCCGTAAACTTGAGTGTCATGTCCGTAATAACTTCTGTTTATCATTCTGAAATCCTCCTTGTTGATATATTTTATTCAGGCATAGACGAAATAAAAAAATGTTGGAATATTCCGCAGCATGTCCGTCCAAAGCCTGCTGCGTCAGGCGTTTGGGCAGGCCCGGGACCGCAGATCTTGAGTTCCGCAAACGCTTAGATATATTCTATTCCTTATTATAATGCGTGAGGGCAGGAATGCCAAGTGCGTTTTGCGCTTTATCAGATCAGCGTGTATAAATACAGGCAGCCAAGAAAGATCAGGGCGAGCGTTCCAAAGAGAAGCTTTACCGCCTGGCTTCCAAGCTTCCTGCCCTGAAGCCGGGGCTCTCCCAGGGTCGTGACCAGAAGCGTCATGATGCCGGTGTGAAAAAAGCCGGTATCCAGCATATTGTGGACAAAAAATGCGGTGATCCCGGCTCTGGCCCAGGGGGCTTTATGTTTCTTGAAGATCCGGACCCAGGTCAGGATCACCAGTGCCATGGCCGTTATGCCAAGCTCGGCGCCGGTGTGGATCAGGGCGTTATGAATATACCAGGTGTTAAAATATTTTTCTCCGCCGTAGAGGTTTTGGATCCTCCACTGGCCTGGGCCTACGCCAAGGATCGGATACCGCAGAAGATACCGGATCCCGTTTCCCATCATTTCCAGCCGCTCCGTAAAGGTTTCGACTGCGCTGGGCCTGGAAAGGATCATAAGGGCTGCCACAAAAAAACCGCCGGAGGCGATAAAGAGGGCCGCCTTCGGGCTGGCTTCCAGAAACAGCAGGAATTGTTTCCAGCATAAGACCAGGGCCGCTGCGTAAGCCAGCAGGATCAGGCAGCTCCAGGGGGCTCCCGTGCGGACTGCGGCAATGTAAAGCAGCAAGCCGGTCCCGATCCCAAGGCTTGCCCTTGCGAGGATCGGACAGACGGAAAAAAATGCCTGCCGGTAAGAGGTGAGGCGTTTTTTCCGGATAAAAACAACAAGAATCCCGGCAGCCATGGCCACAAAGCTTCCCATGGACAGTGTCATGGCAAGGGCGATCAGGAAAACGGGCTCCGCACAGGGAAGAAAACGGAAAAGCAGCCCTTTCCCGTCAGCCTGTTCTTCCATGCAGTGGGACAGGGCGAACCAGCCGGCTGCGGCAAAAATCCCCATGGCATTGGGATTGCCAAGGAGCCCTCCCATTCTGCCCGCCTGATTGTGCACCACGGCATAAAATACAAATTGGCCGATGCCGGCGGCCGACATAAGGGCGGCAAAGAGGATGCATAACTGTTTTAAAAGACTAAGCTGCCGGCGTTCCAGCGTTGCCGTCAGGAGGTAAAGGACCGGAAAGATTAACTGCCTTGGTACGTAATAGCCGGCGGCAGGATTTCTGTATATATTAAAGGCGGACAGCATGCCGGTCAGGATATAAAGAGAAAAGGGAATAAAAATCCGGAAGTCCACCTGGGCGGAACGCCGGAAAAAGCCTGCCGCGCATAAAAGAAGTCCCAGCAGACTGATTGTAAGCGTATCGCCTGCGCCGATCCAGATCAGGGCAAACAGGACAGACGTGACGCCTGCCATAAAAAGAGAGCGGGACAGCGCAATGCGCCGGTATTTGCTATTGCCGTTCATATGAAAAGACCACACTTTCCTGATAATCCGGGTTTCCCTGTTTTTCCATCATTATATTGGATGCGTCCGGACGCTGTCAAGAAAAACGAAGGCGCTTATTTTTTTTGACAGCGGCGGGAGGCCAGGGACAGTTCCAGCAGCAGGGCAAGATACAGGAGCAGGTTCGGCCTTTGATCCGTGATGACGAGCCCAAGCTTACTTTCCAGGAGAAGGAACCACCGGACCAGAGGGACGTGCCATAAATAGACGGAGAAGCTGCAGGAGCCGATCAACTGCAGCGGAGGGAAGGACAGAAGCTTTATCAGAGGGGCGGCGTATAAGGCCATGGAGACCAGGCCGGCGCACAGGACGGTGATGCCCCATCTCATGTCTCCGGGAAGATTTGTCAGGCCAAGGCATGCGGCGGCCAGGGCCGTTCCGGAGAAGGCGGCAAAGCCGGCGGCCGATATAAGCCTTCGGCTGACTGCGGGGCTTGCCGCGGCTTCCGCAAGAAGCGCGCCGAGGAAAAAGTTCAGATATCCTTCCCCGCAGGTCTGATAAAGAAAGGGGAAGTCCGCGGGCCGTTTCATAAGGGCCATTCCGCAGATTATGAAAAAAACACATAAAAACAGATAGAGACGGGGGCGGAGCCGGGAAAGAGCGCCCGCAAGCCAGTATAAAAAATAACAGACAGTCAGTACGCATAAAAACCAGGCCGGATGGTTATAAGGAGAAGCCGAACCGTCCGTTCCGCCGAAGGCCAGAAGCAGGAAGGTGGCGGCGGTTTTTGGCAGGGTGAGCGCCGTGCCCGGAAAGAGCATGGCGGCAAGATTGGAAAGCAGGTACAGGGGATACAGCCGGAAAAGCCTTTTTTTCATAAATGAGAAGAAGCGGCAGCCGCCTCCCAAAATCGGTTCTTTGTAATGGAGGGCCGTAAGCAGGCCGCTTAAGATGAAAAATATGTAATTTCCGAAATAGCCGCCGAAGGCATAGACCGGGCCGAGCCACCCGGAAAAAACAGAGCCAAAGGATCCGTTTACATGATATAGTACGATCCCGACGCAGAAAACGGCGCGCAGGCCGTCCAGGCCGGGAAAGCGTTTTGTCGTGTCCATAATCCGACGCCTCCTTTGCCAGTCCGTATCATAGGATATGATTTCACTGTTTAAAAAAAATGTCAAGTCCTGCGGCCGGCAGTGCACAAATTTTATTTGGAAAACCTCTTTTTCATGGATTCTTTGACGCTTTTTTTGACGGTGGAACTGTTATACTTAAAACAATATAAGTATTGTATAACAGAATTCACCGGATTGCAGCACTGCTTTTTAAGCATATAATCTGCGTTTCCGGTTTTTGCTGATAGAAGCGTGGGACGGACAGCCGCAGAAAGCGGCGGGCATTTGACCATGTAGGACAGGGTGGGGCAGAGACTCCAGACGAGGAGCATGCAATGACAGAGAAAGAATTCCGAAAATTGAATCGCAGGGAGGTTCTCCAGTTATTACTGACACAGGTGCAGGAGGAAAAGGAGATCCGGCTTCTGCTGTTCGAAACAGAAACGAGGCTAAAAGAACTGGAAGACGGGTACGAACGGTTGAAGGCCCGTCTGAACAGCAAGGATGCGCAGATACATAAGCTGGCCGGCAGGCTGGATAAAAAGGATCTGCAGATTAAGACCTTGAAGAGGGAATTGGAGGAACAGAGGACGGACCGCAGGATCAGGCTGAGGGAAGCCGGGTCCATTGCAGAAGCGTCGCTGCGTATAAACGGGGTATTTGAAGCGGCTCAGAAAGCGGCCGATCAGTATCTGGAAAATATCGAGAGGATGTACGGCGGCAGAAGAAAGGCCGGTTCCGAAAAGAAAGCCGGACAGGAGGAAGAGCAGCCTTCTGAAAGGAGCCATACATGGGAATAGAAGAGAAAACGCTCGGAGAGCTGGTTGAGAAGGAACTGCAGAAGGAGAGGCATAAGCGGTCTCACCGGAAGGTCGTGGCAGTGACGGCCGGTGCGCTGATCGTAGTAATCGCAGCCGTAGTGCTGATTGCGGTGTTCCTTTGTCCGGTTCTGCAGATCTCCGGGGATTCCATGGGGGAGACCCTGCGGGATGGAGATATCGCTGCGGCAGTCAAAAGCGGAAATTATAAAGCGGGAGACGTGATCGCATTTTATTATGGAAACGACATCCTTTTAAAAAGAGTGATCGCAGTGCCGGGACAGCAGGTGGACATCGACGAGGCGGGAAACGTCTATGTGGATGGCGGGCTGATCGAGGAACCCTATGTCAGCGAGAAGATGCGGGGAAGCTGCGACCTGGAACTGCCGTGTGAGGTGCCGGAGGGAAGGTTCTTTGTGCTGGGAGATAACCGGAAGGTTTCTGTAGACAGCAGAAGCCAGAGCATTGGCTGTATCGATAAAAAGATGATAATCGGAAAGATCATATTCCGTGTCTGGCCTTTGTCAGACATGGGGCCTGTCAGGTAAATTTCAGGGAGGAGGAAAAAAGATGGTATCTTCGGTTTTTAAACAGGCGGCGGAGATGTTGCGCAGACGGAAAAGGAATAAGTGGTGGCTGGCAGCCTTTCTCTGTCTGGCTGCGGCGGCGGTAGTGGGTACCCTTGCTGTTTTAAAGCCGACCGGCCGGGCGATGACCCGCGAGGAAAAGGTGCTTGCCTGCCGGCATGCGGTCCACCAGCATACGGAGGGCTGCTACGCGGAGGGGGAGAACGGAAGAGAGCTGGTCTGCGGCTATGCGGATTTCGTGATCCACAGACATATGGAGTCCTGCTATGACGGCGGGGGAGCTCTGGCATGCGTCCTTCCTGAGGTGGAGACCCATGTCCATGAGGCAGGCTGTTTTGAGGAGGAACGGACTCTGGTCTGCGGCCTTCTGGACGGCGATGGGGGGCATGAGCATACGGAAGCCTGTTACGGCGAGGCGGAGCAGGTCCTGATCTGCGGCCAGGAAGAGAACGGGGAGCATGTCCATTCCCAGGAATGCTATCAGGCGGGGGAGGCGCCCCTGATCTGCGGAATGGAAGCGGGGGCAGGCGGCCACGGGCATACGGAGGCCTGCGTGCAGGTGGATCAGAGGCTGATCTGCCAGCGGCCGGAGGCAAGGCCTCATATCCATGACGGATCCTGCTACCAGAAAGACGAAAACGGAAACGACGTCCGCATCTGCGGCCTTCTTCAGACAGAGGAGCATATCCACGGCGAAGACTGCTTTGAGACGGTGGAGGTTACGATAGAAGAAACCGGGGCGCCCGGAGAGGACGCTTCTGAAGCGGAGAGCGCAGAAGGAACTGAGGCAGTTGCCGAAACGGAAACCGCAGACGTGGCGGAAGGCGCAGAAGAGACGGCAGAAGAAGAAACAAAAGGAACAGAGGAGGCTTCCGAAACAGAAACCGCAGAAGAGACAGAAGACGCAGAATATGTCTGCGGGCTGGAAGAGCATGCCCATGAAGAGGCCTGCTATGACGGGGACGGCGTACCGGCCTGCGGCCTGGAGGAGCATGCTCATGAGGAAGACTGCCTGGCAGAGGAAGAGCAGGAATATGTCTGCGGGCTGGCAGAGCACGTCCATGAAGAGACCTGCTATGACGGGGACGGCGGACTGATCTGCGGGCTGGAAGAGCATACCCATGGGGAGAGCTGCCTGGAGGCAGAAGAAACGGCCGGCGTGATCACCCAGACCTGGGAGAATGAAAGGTATGTCATTACGGCGGCCTATACAGAGGCAGCGAAGCTGCCGGAAAACGCAGTGCTTCAGGCAGAAGAGATCACCGAGGAAAGCGATCCGGAGCGGTATGCGAAAAGAGATGCCGAAGCACAGGAGCTTGTGGACGAAACGCTGAGTATGAAATGCCTGTTCAACATCGGGTTTTTCGTGGAAGGCGAGGAGGTGGAGCCTCAGGATAAGGTCAGCGTGACCATACAGTTCCTGGATGAAAACGGCTATGCCGAAGGCGATCCGGTCACCGTGGTGCATTTTGCAAAGGAAGAAACGCAGATTCTGGAAGGAACACAGATCGACGGCAGCGGAGCCACCAGCTTTGATACGGAATCCTTTTCGGACATGGCGATCTTCGTTGCGGACGACGGGCTGGTCAGGACGCCGGAGGATTTAAAAAGACGGCTTGAACATGCTTCTGACGGCGAAGTGATAACACTGGGGGAAGATTTTTCGGTTGTGGAGGGAACGGATGCCGGCAGCGGCATTACAGTAAATGCGGGCGTTTCTGTGGTGCTGGATCTGAACGGACATACGATTTCCGTAGAAGGAAGCCAGAGCCTGATCAATGTGATGAACGGCTCTTCCCTCACGATCAGGGACAGCGTCTGGGATCCGGCTGCGGATGTCAGAGACGGCGGGAGCTCCTGGAATGAGTCCGGCTGGCACGGAAGCGGGAGTTACGGGAACGGCGTTTTAACATATTATGAGATCGCTTCCGCCGGGTCCGGGACAGGGACAGCGGAAACCCTGTACACCCATGAGGCTGCTGTCGGAGGGAAAATCCTCTGGAACGGGACCGTTTCGGAAGGAAATGCGCTTATTTTCGTAAAGGACGGGACGCTGACGCTGGAAAGCGGCATGCTTAACGGAGGAGGCAGGGTGAGAGCGGTCACGGCGGCACAGGCCAGCGCATCGCTCAATACCTTGAATCTGGCCGGGGGGTATATCTGCAGCTGTGCGTCGGAGATGTTCGAAAACTGGGCCGGCAAGGTGTATCAGGCCAATGGGGGAGCCGTTTATGCCGGCAGCGGGACTACGGTCAACCTGACGGGAACTGTGATCGCAAATAACGAAGCCAGGTATGATGGAACGACGGAAAACTGGGGAAGCGGCGGCGGGCTTGCCGTGTTCGGAAACAGCACTTTGAATATTTCCGGCGGCATGGTGACGGGAAACTGCTCCAGCGTTTACGGCAAAGGCGGCGGGATCTATACGTCGGACAGCGTGACGGTCAACCTGTCCGGCGGAAATATTTGCAATAATATGGATCTCATGGTGGATGCAGACGCACTTCCCGGACCGGCAGGCTGGAATCAGCCGAGACATACGGAATATAAACGGTTTGACGGCGGCGGCGGGATCCAGATCGGAGTGGGCTGTACGCTGAATATGACAGGCGGAATGATTTGTGCCAATACGGCTTCCGGCGGCGGCGGGATCCAGACGGGCCGGACCGACGGCGCTCAGACGGGCCCGAAACTTTATATCAGCGGAGGCTTTATTGCCCGTAATCTGGCAGTCTATCATGAGGGCGGCGGCATCGTCATAACAGGACAGAACGGGACTGCGGAGATTGCGGCAGGTCAGGGTAAGCAGATCTATATTACGAATAATGAAACAAAAAACAGACATGACTGGGGCGGCGGCGGCGTTTTCTGTGTGGAAAATGCCCGTCTGGTGATCCAGGGGGCCCTGATCTCCGGCAACAGCGCAAAAGGCTATGGAGGAGGGGTCGGCGGCTGCTCCAACGCACAGATCATCAGCAGCGTGAGCCCTTTGACGCTGGATCTGGGAACTGCGGTATTTGACAATGCTGCCGGCGGGGATCAGGCGGCTACGGCTACCGCCGAAGGAAAGTGGGATAAGGACGGACTGACAGACGATTCGGCATTTGCCGTTTTTGATGCGGTCTTTCAAAAAATGATCACCAAGGCTGACGGAACAGAGGCGAAGGCTTATGATGATTATTACTGTGAGCAGTACAGTACCGTCAGCAATCTGATGCTGGGCGGCGGATATTCCAACTGGGCCGGGAGCTCCAATGACAGAGAGGATCAGCCCGGTCAGGCCCAGGGCTCCAACAACAGCGTGGAGATCCAGTTTCGGAGAGAGCAAAACGACATCCGTTCTGCCAGAAACAGAATGGGCTTAACTGCAGATCCGACCCGGGAATCCAAAGAAAAGGCAGTTAACGGAGCTTCCGTCTTTATTACCGGAAATCATTCTGCGACTCATGGCGGCGGCGTGCAGTGCAACGGCGTTCTGCTGCTTGGGGACTGCAAGAATTATATTTTCGGTGACAGCCTGCAGCTGGAAGCAGAAAAGCAGCTTTTTGGTTCAGACGGGAACCGGGTTGAGGATCTGACCGGAAACGGATTTAAATTCGGCATGTATCCTTATGACAAGACGGCGGGTACCGCGGGAGAGCAGCCCATTCTGACTGCAGAGAATAACGGTGAGGGGCAGATTCTGTTCGATCCGCTGGCGCTTTTGGGAGACGGCGAACAGGCGTCGCTTTCCAAGGAATATCTGATCCGTGAGATCCCCTCCGGAAACGGCGGCATTCAATGGGATCCCACAGAATATCTGGTAACGGTCAATCTGGAGAAGGAGGTCCTGACGGCAGCCGGCGGAGCTTCATATCAGTGGACCCGGTACAGCATCATTCCGGATGCCGTGACGGTTCAGAGCAGGCAGAGCAGCGCCGAAGCCTGGGGAGAGGCCAGGCCGCTGGAGGCTGTCGACGGTTCCGGAGCCAACGGCACGAAAATTTATAAACTGCCGGATGACCTGGGGACGGAGTCCGGGGCCGCTTTTACGAACCGGGAGATTGAGCAGGTAAACGTCCGGGTGGAAAAGATCTGGAAGGGACCGCAGGCCGGAGAGGCGGAAAAGGAATCAGGCGTAAGCGTTTGGGTACAGCTTTTCCAGAGCAGGGATAACGCAGATGAAGAGCCCCTGGGGGACGTAGTTGAGCTGACGAAGGACAACGGATGGAGCCATACCTGGTCCGGACTTACGGCAAAAGAGGCGGACGGGACCGGCGTTCACACCTACAGCTATACGGTTAAAGAGACCGGCATAACATTCCCGGACGGAAGCGCGTATCAGGAAGAGCAGTTTGTCAGCGTTTCCGACAGCCGGACAGAGGATACCGATACCCAGGTTACCGTGATCACCAACACCCATGTGGACGATTTGAAATACGACCTGACGCTTACAAAGGTAATGGGCGACAAAGACGGAGAGGCCGTACTGCCCTATTCCTTCCTGGCGGGAGCGAAGTTTGAGCTTTACAGGGTTGAAGGAGAAAGCAAAACGCTGCTGGAGCTGATACCGGGGACGGACGGTTATGAATATGCCGCAGATCTTCCGGCAGAGGGAGACGGCATGCCTGCAAACGTACAGGAGGCGGCAGAGAAGCAGACGGTCACAGAGCTGATTACGGGGACGGACGGGCGGATCCTGGTCAGGAATCTGCCGAAGGGATCCTATCAGTTCAGAGAGGTGCAGGCCCCGGCGGGCTTCGTGGCCAAACCGGACGGCGAGATGCCGGTTGTCACCCTCGGTGCATCGACGGCAGAGGGGTATGTGAAAGACGTGGCCTATTCTGAGGAACCGATTGTAGACGGACTTTATTATTATGCAATTCCGGAATCCGGAGGTATGGGCACGGCACGTTATACTGGAGCAGGTGTCGTCCTGTGCCTGCTGGCAGCTGGTATGATCTGTCTTTTCATGGGAGAAAGGGCGGAGAGAAAGAAATGCAGGAATACAGGGGACTGAGGAAAGGAGAGAACAGGATGAGAAAGAGAAAAGGAGCGGCAGCTCTTTTGCTGGCAGCAGTTATGCTGGCGTCCGTGTCGGTCCCTGCCGCAGCGGCGGGATCCGATGCGGGAGACCGCGGCAGTCAGGAGACGGGAGCAGGCGCCGCCGGTCAGACGACGGCCCGGACGGTAGAGATCCGTGTGGCTGAGGGAAGCGTGCATACCTATGAGGTTTATCAGATTTTCACCGGTGATGTGAGTAAAGAGACGGATGAACAGGGGAAGGAACGTTCCAGGCTGGCCAATGTGATCTGGGGAAAGAACGGCACGGGAACGGAAGGCGGATCCGTCGATGCGTCCGTCATGGAGGAGCTGGAGAAATCCGGGGCAGAGGCGGCTTCGGATTCGGAAAAGCTGGCCGTGATCGAGAAATATGCGGAACTGGAAAAGGGGCATGCTTACGGGACGGTTACGGCAGGAAAGCCTCTTTCAGATGTGCCGGCAGGCTATTATCTGATCAAGGACGCAGACGGTTCCCTGGAGGCGGACAATATTATCGGGGAGGCTTATACGGCCTATCTGGTACAGATTCTTGGGAGTGATCTTGAAATCAAGCCGAAGAGCGCGGTCCCGACTGTCGACAAACAGGTCTTGGACGAAACGGATAACGGGGATCCTGAAGAGGGGGCCGTTGACGGCTGGGGAGAAACGGCGGATCATGGGATCAATGATCCTTTTCAGTTCAGGCTGACAGCGGCCCTTCCCAATGATCCGGGGCTGGATGCCTATGACCATTATCAGATTACCTTCCATGATGAAATGTTTGAAGGGATCACCTTTGTTCAGATTGACAGCGTATCGGTCAACGGGACGGCCATTGATGTGTCCGAATATACGGAGACGGCTTCCTCGGCCACGGAAAAGGCAGGGCTTTCATGGAGTCTGACCGTGACCGACCTGAAACGGCATGTCAAAGATCTTAAAGGCGCCAGCGTAGAAGTGGTATATACGGCATTTTTAAACGAGAAAGCGGAAGTAAACGGGCCGGAAGTGGGTGCATATTCCTGGAACAGCAACAAGGTAATGCTGACCTATTCCAATAATCCCGGATGGGACGGGACCGGAACGCCGGATACCGGCAGAACGGCGGAGGATACGGCGTGGGTGTACACCTACGGGGTGGATAACCGGAAGGTAGAGGTATCGGGGACGATTATGGAAAGCGGGGCGGAGGTGCCGAACCGGGTACCTCTGGAAGGCGCCGGGTTCCGGCTGTACCAGGCGGACGGCGAGCAGGAGATACCGCTGCTCTACAGCGAAGACAGAGAGGCTTATTACCCGAAGGCGGCAGAGGATCCGGCGGAGGGAGTGGAAATGTTCTCGAATGCAGACGGAAACTTCAATATTATCGGACTGGATATCGGTACTTATGTATTGAAGGAGACAACGACGCCGGACGGCTATAATACCTGCGACCCCATTATCTTTACTCTGACCTCCAGCCACAGGGAATTGGAGGACGGAACAGAAGCGTCTGCCGATATCCGGCTGGAGATGGAGCAGGGAGATGCGGAGAAAAAAGAGGATATTTCTTCCATTGAGGTTGTCAACATGAGGGGATCACTTCTTCCCGGTACCGGAGGCATCGGTACGACGATCTTTTATGCGGCGGGCGGCTGTCTCGTGGTAGTGGGAGGCGGTCTGCTGATCCTCAGAAGACGGATGAAGAAGGCAAAATAAAAGGATGTGTGATTCTGGCCCTGCCCCGCGGGGGGCAGGGCCGGGAAAACGGGATCCCAGGCGATACAGCAGTAAGGAGAGGCCCGCAGGATGAAAAAATTTTTAAAAAAACATGTGATAGAGATTATTTTATCCATAGTTTTGCTTGCGGGGCTGTGCTTAATCCTGTATCCTGCCGTCAGTGACTGGTGGAATTCTCTTCATCAGTCCCGTGCGATCGCTTCTTATGTGGAAACGGTTGACGAAATGTCGGAAGATGAAAAGAAGGAGTTGCTTGCGGCAGCCCGCGCCTATAATGAAAAGCTTGCGGCCGGAACCGGAGGCTTTATCCTCAGCGAAAGGGATATGCAGGAATATGAATCGCTTCTGGATGTTTCCGGCACGGGGATCATGGGGTATATCCAGATCCCTTCTATTGGAGTCAGCCTGCCTGTTTATCACGGAACGGAGGAGGCGGTCCTGCAGGTGGCCATCGGCCATATTCCGGGAAGCAGCCTTCCGGTGGGGGGAGAAGGCACGCATTGTCTGGTTTCGGGTCATCGGGGGCTTCCCTCCGCAAGGCTCTTTACGGATCTGGATCAGATGAAGGAAGGGGATGTGTTCACCCTGACCGTGCTGGGGCGGACCGTTACCTATCAGGTGGATCAGATCCGGGTGGTCCTGCCGGAGGAACAGCAGGACCTGATGATCGCAGGCGGGGAAGATTACTGTACGCTGATCACCTGTACTCCTTACGGGATCAACAGCCATCGGCTCCTGGTGAGGGGAACCAGAATCCAGAATCTGGAGGAAACCTGTACGATTACGGCGGAGGCCGTGAAGCTTCCCGTTTACCGGGTGGTTCTGGCGGCCGGGACACCGGTGGCGGTCCTGGTGTTTTTGGGAGTGTGGATAAGCCGCCGCATCAGACGTCCGAAGAAAAGCATGAAAGAGCTTTTGGAAGATATAAGGAAAATCGATGATCATGTTTTATGATAAGTGAAGGAGGGACGGTACATGAGAAAGAAGGCAATCTGTCTGGCTGCTGCGCTTGTGCTGACGGCGCTGCTTGGGCCGGTCACCGGCGGTGCCGCAGAGGAAGGGAAGCTCGACGTGACAAAGAGCTGTTCCTTGACGGTCCGGGAATCGGACAGCACGGATGAAAGGTTCCTGGAGGATCTGCAGAAAGCGGAGGTGGTGCTGGATCTGTACAAGGTGGCAGATGTGGAAAAAATACCGGGCTATGACACCTATTCCTATTCGGCTCTGGGTTCTTATGAGGGGCTGGAGCTGGATAAAGAGGATATGAAGCAGAGCGACTGGGACCGGCTGGCCCAGGAGGCTGCGCAGATCGCCCTGGCAGACGGGGCTTTGGTAAAGCCGGAGGCCGGAGGCCGGAAGCCCGGTGAAGCGATTGAAAAGCTGGACGACGGCACGGATCTTGGCTGCGGGCTTTATCTGCTGGTTGCCAGGGGAAGCAGCCTGACGGATTATACGGAGTACCTGGAGGTTCCGGAGGCGGCGCTTCCCGAAGGTTCCGGAACCGCAGCGGCTTCTGGCGGGGCAGAAGGGACGGAGGAACTGGCCGGAGGGCCGGCCGGCACGGAAAAGCTTCTGGTGACGGTGGCCAGGTCGCCGGGGCATACCTACAGCTTTAAGCCGCAGCTGATCTCTCTTCCCATGAAAGCGGCAGGAGAGGCCGGCACGGCGGCTCCCGGCCCCTGGCTGTACCAGGTGGCGGCTTCCCTTAAGCCGATGCAGAGCGGCAGATATGGTTCTCTGGAGATCGTAAAGACTCTGCGGACCTACGAGACGAAGGAACCGGGCATGTTCGTGTTTCAGATCGAGGCGGTCCTGGACGGCGAGACGGTCTACAGCGATGTGGAAAGCCTGATCTTTACGGCGGCCGGGCAGCAGACGATCCGTCTGGAGAACAAGTTCCCGGCGGGGGCGGAGGTGACGGTGACGGAAATTTATGAGGGCGGCTCCTATAAGCTGGAGACGCCGGATTCCCGGACGGTGCAGATTTCGGCGGATGCCTTTGTCCAGGCGGACTTCGTGAATAACTATTCGGAGGAGCGCAAGGGCGGCCATGGGATCGTCAACCAGTTTGATTACAGCGGAACGGGAGCCTTTGACGGATGGGAATGGAAGCAGAGCCCTGCAGCAGGTGCGGAATAGGAGGGGAATGGATATGAAGAAGAAAAATTGTCTTCTGGCCGTTCTTGTCCTGGCGGTGGTTCTTACTGCCGGGATTAAAAAAGCGTGGGCTTATTTTACGACCTATGCGGAAGCAGCCGGAGGCTATACCATTGAGCTTGGGGACCGGACGGAAGTGAAGGAGGAGTTTGATCAGTGGGTGAAGCACGTGGTGGTCACCGCCGATGCAGATTCCAAAGAGCCGGTGTACATCCGGGCCAGGGCGTTCTGCGGGAGTGCCTATACGCTGGATTATTCGGACGCTTCCGGAAAATGGACGCCGGGCGGTGACGGATATTATTATTACAGCGACGTGCTGAAGGCCGGAGAGTCTACCGAAGAACTGCTGGTCCATATCGGAAACATCCCGAAGGATGCAGAGGTGGGCGACAGCTTTCATGTGGCGGTTATTTATGAAAGTGCGCCGCTGCGGTATGACGAAGAAGGAAACCCTTATGCGGGCTGGGATGAGATCCTGGATTCCGGTAAATTGGAAGGGGGCGTGGAATCTTGAAAGGAAAAAGACCGAAGAAGCTTCTGCCGCCTGCGGTGACGGCAGTCCTGTTCACAGCAGCCATGGCCCTTCTGATTTTCGGCTCCGTGGAGAGCACGAGGGCGGCGTTAACTTATTATTCTGAGACATACGCTTCCAGAGTCCAGATGTACGACATCGGGGTTTCTCTGAACGAGAACGGGGAGCGGGTCTCCTGGAGGGACTATAACAGCTCCGCCAACGGCACCTGGAACGAGAACACGGGCGTTCTTCTGGAGCATATGTTGCCGGAAGGAGAGTCTGTGGAGGTGGGAAAAACCTATCAGGAAAATCTGAACGTGAGCAACAGCGGGACGATCAATCAGTATGTCCGCGTGACCATTTACAAATACTGGACGGATGCCGGCGGAAAGAAGATGCAGAGCCTGTCTCCGGAGCTTATCGATCTGCATCTGGTCAATCTGGGCACGGACTGGCTTTTGGACGAAGCGGCTTCCACGCCGGAGCGGACGGTATTATATTACAATAAGCTTCTGTACGCCGAGGGGGAGGGCGCGTCGGAGACGCCGCTCTTTGCCGATACGCTTACCATTAATAAAATGATTGCCACGAAGGTGCATCAGCAGGTGGAAACGGAGGGAGAATATACGACGATCACCACCACCTATGATTATGACGGAGTACAGTTCAGGGTTGAGGCGAAGGTGGACGCCGTGCAGGAGCATAATGCGGAAGACGCGATCTTAAGCGCATGGGGCAGAAACGTGACTGTCAGCAATAACATGCTGAGCCTGGATTAAGGAGGATGGCATGGGAAAAAAAGGTATTGGTTTGGTTTTGGCGCTGGGGATGTTTCTCGGCTGTATGTTCCCCGTCCATGCGGAAACCTATTATGGAGATGACAGCTGGCATGTGGCCTTCACTCCGGAGGAGGAGATGGAGAGTACCTTTAAGACGGCCGACCTGGATGAGGTGGTAAGCGGCCTGCAGCCCGGCGACGATATCATCATTACGCTGGCGCTGGAAAATAAGCACAAGGAGACCACGGACTGGTATATGACTAATAAGGTGCTCTATTCCCTGGAGGACCGGAGCACGAACCAGGCCACGGGCGGCGGAGCCTATACGTACCGGCTGGCATATATGGATAAAAACGGCAGGGAAACGGTGCTTTTTGACAGCGAGACTGTTGGAGGCGAAGGGCCGGGCGCCGCGGGAGAGGGCCTTCATGAGGCGACGAACGCCCTGAAGGATTATTTCTACCTGGATACGCTGGAGAGCGGGCAGGAGGGGAAGATCATCCTGAAAGTGGCGCTGGACGGGGAAACACAGGGAAATGATTATCAGGACACGTTGGCGGATCTGCAGATGAATTTTGCCGTGGAGCTTCGGGAAAACACGCCGGCGGCCCCGCAGACGCCTGGAACGCCGCGAAGCCTGATTAAGACCGGAGACGAGAGTACTCCGCTTCTTCTGGCCGTGGTCATGGCCGGAAGCGGTCTTGTGCTTTTGCTGTTCTGCATTCTTCAGTGGAAGGAAGGCAGGAGAAGGAAAAAGGAGGAGGCTTAGGATGAAGGGATGGAGACGGCTTTTTTGCACGGCAGTTTCATTGTGCATGCTCTGCTTTTTGACAGTCCCCGGACTGGCTGCGGAAGAGAAGGAACCCTATACCTATAAGATCCGTTTTTTTTCCGGAAAACAGGGGAGCTTTGGAGGGGAGGAGGTCGTGGTATTTGACGGTCTCCATTACGGGGATCAGGTCACCTTTAACCGGAACAGCGTATCCCTGAACAACGGAAGCAAATATTATTTCAAAGGGATCCGGAGAAGCGGAGCGGATAACAATACGGTGGGGCAGCTCACCTTTACGGTAACGGAGGATCAGGATTACGTGGTTGCCTACGGGATCCTTGGGAAAACCGCCGCTTATACGGTCCATTACGTGGACGAAGAGGGCAGCCCTCTTGCGGAAAGCGTGACTTATTATGGAAACGTGGGAGATAAGCCGGTGGTTGCTTATCTTTATATTGACGGCTACCGGCCGGAGGCGTATAATCTGACACAGACTTTGTCCGCAAACGAGGCGGAGAACGTATTCACGTTTGTTTATACGCCCCTGACGGAAGGAGAGGCGCCGTCTGTTCCGGCTCCGGGACAGACGGAGGGGCCGGAAGAGGTGGCGACAGTCATACCGGAAGAAGAGGTGCCTGCGGGACAGAGGCCGGCAGGAGCAGACGGGCAGGAGGAAGAAAATACGGAGAATATCGACGAGGAAGGGGTCCCTCTGGCCAATGGGCCGAAACAGATCCTGGATCTGGATGATGAGGAAGTCCCTCTGGCCGCATTTCTCTTTGACAGCAATGCGAAGCTTCTCGGAATCCCGGTTCCCGCAATTCTTCTGTCAGGAGTATTGCTTGCAGGCGCAGCCCTGTGGTATTTCTTCCTGTTCCGTAAACGGAGGAAAAAGGAAAACAGATCATGACAATGAAATCAGTGCGGCCGGAAGGTCTTTCCGGAAAAAGGAGCAGGAAATTTTTTCCTGCCCTTTGCAGGTTTATCGGAACTCTTATATTGATCGTAATTATCGCAGCGTTTCTGCCGCTTACCCTTCCAAGGCTCGCGGGCTGCGAGGCATATGAAGTGGTCAGCGGCAGCATGGAGCCGGAGCTTCCCGTGGGGAGCATCATCTATGTGAAGGCGGCGCAGCCGGAGGAGATAGAAACCGGCGATATCATAGCCTTTCAGAAAAACGGGTCGGTGATTACGCACCGGGTGGTGGAAAACCGTCCGGCAGAAAGGGAATTTATCACAAAAGGAGATGCCAACCGGACGGAAGACATGACTCCCACGGCTTACGGCAGCCTGATTGGGAAGGAGATTTTCCATCTTCCGTTCGCCGGCGTCCTGATGACGATGCTGTCCGGCACTACCGGGAAAATTTATGCGGTACTCTTTGCCGTATGCGGGGTCATGCTCCGCATGCTGGGCGGAATCCTTGAGAGACAGGGAGGAGAAGGGGAGGATGGAGTATAAGGAAAGCGGGGAAAGCGAGGTCCTGCATGTGCAGATGCTGGGGGGCTTTTCCATGTCCTGGAAGGGGACGCAGCTGGCCGGCGCGTCAAGGACCAGGGAATCTCAGTTTGTCTATTTGATGCAGCTCCTTCTGCATTATCTGAAAAAGGGCGTCAGCCGGGAGCTTCTGGAGGAGGTCCTGTTCGGCGAGAGGGAAATTGACAATATCCATAACGCCATGCGCAGCGTTATTTATAATGCCAAGAAAAAGCTGCAGAAGGCAGGGCTTCCGGACGTTCCTTATATCATTCAGGAGAAGGGCGTTTTTTACTGGACGGATCAGATCGCCGTTTCAGAGGATTCCGCCCGGTTTGAGGAATTGTTCCGCAGGGCGGAGCAAACGGCCGATTCCGGAAGGAGGCTCAGGGATCTTTTGGAGGCGTGCTATCTCTACAGGGGGGAGTTCCTGCCTCAGCAGGCGGCAGTGCTCTGGGCGGCCCAGGAGGCCAGGCGGTTCCAGGAGATGTTTTTTCTGGCCGTGGAGGAGTCGGCGGAGCTTTTGAGGAAGCATCGGGACTGGCCCGGCTTAAAAAAGCTTGGGCTTCACGCCGCCACGGTCAATCCTTTTGCGGACTGGGAGATCCTTACCATGGAAGCGCTTACTGCCATGGGGCATTATGAGGAAGCCAGAAAGCTGTATAACGATACGGTGGAATTATATATACGGGAGCAGGGGGTGAGCCCGGACGGGCGGCTCAGAGAGCTTCTGGAGCGGCTGGGAAAGCGGATGAATCATCAGTATGCGGTACTGGATGCCATCCAGGCCGATCTGACGGAGGGGACGGCGGTGCATAATGGCGGCTATCTGTGCGCGTATCCGGAATTCCGCGGGATTTACCAGATGGTGAAGCGGATGATGGAACGGGGCGGACAGTCGGTTTATCTGATGCTCTGCACCATTATGGACAGCAGAGGAAGGCCGATGAAGGAGGGAATCCTTCTCGAAGAGCTGGCAGAGCGTCTGGAGCAGGCGATCTGCCATTCTGTCCGCCGGGGGGACACGATCTGCCGTTATGGAAGAGGGCAGTATCTGGCGCTGCTGGTCAATACGACCAGGGAAAACTGCCGGGTGGTCCAAAAACGGATCAATGAAAAATTTGTGATCGGCCGCCAGCGGATCGGAGTCCAGTATCACGTGAACAGCGTGCTGTGCCCGATTGAAGAATAGAAAGGCCATGGGACGGTGCAGGGAAAGGATGATACTCATGGAAAAGACAGACTGGTACATCGGGGCGCCCAACGGAGTCGTCATCTGTGTCAACAGCCTGGAAAGCCATCAGATCAGAGGATGCTTTTATCACAGCTACAGCAGGATTCCGACGGAATTTGAGAATATAGACCAGATTCTTTTTAAACTGGAGCGATTTTTTGATTTTTTAAATTTTCCTTATGCGACAACAGAGGAGCGGGCATTTCAGCGCAGAAATCAGAGAACAGAAAAGAAGCAGGAGAAAATAAAGGTAATGAAGGATGAAGAATTACTGCAGAAACACGGAGAACTGGGAACTTTTATTGTCCGTGTCCAGCATCGCCAGCATAATAGCTGGCAGGGGAGGATCACCTGGATGGAACAGAACAGGACGCTCTCCTTCCGTTCAATCTGGGAGCTGGTCAAGCTTTTGGTGAGCGCAGTGGAAACGGCCGACGTGAAAGCGGAAGAGGAACAGGAGCCCTCCTGGTTCGGGGAGACGGATTTGACGGGAGAAGGAGAAAAAAGAAGTCCTTGATGGGCTTCTTTTTTCGTGCTATTATGTCAACGGGTGATATGCCGGGATACGACATGTTGATATACAGCACGGCAAGACAGAGGCCGTCCGGAGCTTTGCAGGAGCCCTGGAATGCCTGATTGGGTATTTCCTGTTTCAGGCGTCAGGGAGCCGAAGAGACGGCCTGGGATTTCAAATACAATACTAATACAGACCTTTGATATTTTGTGTTTTCTCCGGAAACATGATAAAGTAGGTTCCGGCAGAAAATTTAAGATATAATATTTTAAGAAGAAAGGAATCTTGAGCTTATGAAACTGGAGGTAAAAGAGATCAGGAAAAGCTTCGGTGACACGGAGGTTCTCCACGGGATTTCCTTCGGGGTGGAAAGCGGCCGGGCGCTGGGGCTTTTAGGAAGGAACGGCGCAGGCAAGACTACGACCATCCGGGTGCTGATGGACGTGTTCCGTCCAAACGGGGGCCAGGTCCTTGCAGACGGAAAGCCCTTTGTCCCGAAGAAACATAAAATCGGTTATCTGCCGGAGGAGAGGGGGCTTTATCCTCAGAAAAAGGTGCTGGACCAGATGGTCTATCTGGCAAGGCTGCGGGGCATGGGAACCAGGGAAGCCAGAGAGAGCGGGAAATGGTGGCTTGAACGGCTTGAGATCGGGGAATATGCGGACAGGAAGCTGGAGACACTTTCCAAAGGAAACCAGCAGAAGGTGCAGCTTGCCCAGACGCTGATCTGCAATCCGGACATCATCATTCTGGATGAGCCTTTTTCCGGCCTGGATCCGGTCAATTCCCAGACTCTTAAGGATGTGGTGCGGGAGCAGATCGCCCAGGGGCGGCTGGTGATCTTTTCCAGCCATCAGATGGGCTACGTGGAGGAATTCTGTGAGGATATCGCCATTATCAATCACGGAGAGATTGTCCTTTCCGGCAGTTTAAAGGAGATCAAGCACAAGATGGGAATGAACCGGCTGACGCTGTCGGCGGTCAACTATGATCCGAACCGGCTGGCGGAAAAGGTGGCGGCGGAGCTTTCTCACCTGGTGCGGGTAGAGCAGGTGAAAAAGGAATACCTGATCCTTGAGGGACAGTGCGGGGACGCAAAGAGGAAATTACTTGAGGCGCTTTCCAAAACGGATATTGACGTGGAGCAGACGGGGATGTACGAACCGTCCTTAAACGATATTTTTGTGGCAAAGGCAGGTGACGGAGAATGAAGCAGTTTGGGGTTGTCTGGAAGCATGAATTTTTAAATTATGTAAAAACGAAATCATTTATCGGGATCACGGCAGGATTTGCGCTGTTATTCGTGATCGTTTTGAGCCTTCCCTCGTTTTTTGACCTGTCGGGACTGATTCCCGGACTTTCCGGAGGGAATGCGGAAACAGAGACCGCAGAGCCTGCGCCGGACATGGGAGAGGCTTTCAGGACGGATCTGGCCGAGGTCAATCATTATGAGGGGACAATCTGCCTTTATGATGAGGCAGGACTGGTCGGGACGGAGTTCCTGGCGTCTATGTTCCCTTCGGCAAAGATTATGGAAGCGTCCTCGGAGGAGGAGCTGAAGCAGTTTGTGGAAGGCGGCGGAGAAACCGAAGGCTCCAGATGCGGCTTTGCGGTGGATTCTCCCGGCGCATACCGGTATTACGTGAAGAACAGGAGCTTCAGCGATTCGGTGGAAGGAACCTTTGCCGGGGGGATCTCGTACCTCTACCGGATGACGGAGCTGGAAAAGCTGGGGACGGACAGCGGGGCCGTGGAGCAGATTTACCGGTTTTCGCCGGCTTCCGAGACCATTGTGCTGGGAAAAGACAGCATCAGCAATTTTATGTATACCTATTTGCTGATTTTTGTGTTATATTTTATGGTGTTGTTATATGGGAATTCCGTGGCGGTATCCGTGGCCCAGGAGAAGAGCAACCGGGCTATGGAGGTTCTGGTGACCAGCACCTCCAGCAACAGCCTGATCTTCGGGAAGGTTCTGGCGGCTGCCGGGGCCGGCTTTGTGCAGACCGGCGTGATGATCGGTGCGGCCTTGCTCTCGTACCAGTTTAACCGGGAGGCGTGGGGCGGAATGCTGGACTTCGTGTTCCATATTCCGGGATCGGTGCTTCTGGCCTTTGCCGTGTTCGGCCTGCTGGGGTATGTCCTCTATGCGTTCTGCTACGGTGTGCTGGGAGCCCTGGTGTCCAAGACGGAGGACGTGAGCCGCTCGTCGGGACCGCTGATGTTTCTTTTCGTCGTCGCCTTTCTCCTGACCATGTTCAACCTGCAGAGCAGTGACGGCATCGTAATGAAGGTCCTTTCCTTTATTCCGTTTACCTCGCCTTACGGCATGTTCGTGCGGGTGGCCATGGGGAATGTGGCCTTCTGGGAGGTGGCTCTTTCATTCCTTCTGCTGGCCGGTTCCGTCTGGATCGTGGCGGCGGCCGGAGCGAAGATCTACCGCATGGGCACGCTGATGTACGGAAATCCCGTCAAGCTTTCCCGCGCATTTAAAATGAGCCGGGAAAAGAACCAGTAATCTAGTCTGGAGTGATGGGTTATGCGAAGTGAACTTCGCAGTTTCAGGAAGCTGCTCCGGGTAAACCGGGGCAGCCTCCTGATCTTTGAGATTGTATACCGGATCTTTACGGCCGTCGTTTTTTTGGAAGCGGCGGGCCATGGGCTGTCCTATGCCCTGGAACGGTCCGGGTTCAGCTATCTGACCGCAGGGAACGCTCTGCGGTTTTTTGCGTCGCCTGTGACCCTTGTGATCCTGGCGGGCTTTCTGCTTCTCTGCCTGCTTTTTGCAAATCTGGAGGTCTGCGTCCTTTATACGATGTTTCAGGCAGGGGCGGCCGGTAAGCGGGTAAGCGCCCTCAAGTTCCTTTTTTTCGGCTTGAAAAACCTGGCACAGCTGTTTCGGACCGGGAATGTGAGGGTGCTGTTTTTGAACGTTAATTTTTATCTTTTGACGGAGGGCTGGATCCTGCTTCGCATCCTGCGCAATATCCGTCCGTTGAATTATATCCTGGAGGGATACTACAAAAACCCCCTGATGCGGGCAGCCCTCTGGCTCCTTGCGGCGGCCATGCTTGCGGCGGCCGTCCTCCATCTGTTTGTGCCGGCTGTTTCGACCCTGTTCGACCTTGGATTTCGGGATTCCAGGGAGAAAAGCCGGACGCTTGTCCAGAAGCGGTGGCTTGCCGCCGCAGCACTTCTGGCAGGAGTGAACCTGTTTTCCTGGCTGCTTTATCTGACGGGACAGTTTGTATTTAAGGTGCTTGCTGCTTTTCTGGTGGCGCTTTTGGCAGATAAAAGCATTGAGCTTGCCCTGGCCCTTACTGTCAGCCGGGGGATTGACCTCGGAGCGCTGATGGTGGTTTCCGTGGTCTCCTGCTGTCTGAACACGGGGGCGCTGACCTTTCTCCTGTACCGTTATGAGGATGAAAAGTACCTGCTGGAGATCCCGCCCTATCGCTATTCGTTTCCGGCCGGGCTCCGGAAGACGGTGACGGTGCTTTTGGCGGCCTGCCTGACGGTTTTCGGCGTCTTATATGCCTGTGACAGGATCCGCAGCGGCGCCGTGGCGGCGGCCAGGGGAGCCATCTCGGAATCAAAGATCACTTCTCACCGGGGCTTTTCCTATCGGGCACCGGAAAACACGCTGCCGGCGCTTGAAGCAGCCATTGACAGTATGTCCGATTATGTGGAGATCGACGTGCAGGAGACGAAGGATGACGTGGTGGTGGTCTATCACGACGCCAGCCTGAAGCGGATCACCGGGGTCAGGAAACGGCTCTGGGAATGCACCTACGGCGAGCTGCTCCCGATGGATTTTGGCGGCTGGTTTTCCGAGGAATTTGCGGGGACCAGGATCCCCACTCTGGCAGAGGCCCTGGAAACCTGCCGGGGACGGATCGGCATGAATATCGAACTGAAGGCGGATCATTACAGCGACACGCTGGTGGAGGAGACCTTAAGGCTGATCGAGGAGTACGACATGGAGGGGCAGGTGGTTATAAGCTCCACCAGCTACCGTTATCTGCGCGAGGTGAAGGAGTTAAACCCGGACATGGAGACGGGGTACATCCTGACGGCGGCATATGGCACCTACTTTGAGGATGAGAATATTGATTTTTTCAGCATCCGCTCCGGCTTTGTCACCGGACGGCTGGTGGACAGCGCCCACGCTTTCGGGAAAAAGGTCCATGCCTGGACCGTCAATACCAGGGGGGAGCTGAACCGGATGAAGCGCCTTCAGGTGGACAATATCATTACGGACCGGCCGGTCCTTGCCAGGGAGACTTTGTATCAGGAAGAGGATACGGAAAGCCTGCTGGAGTTTATTCGGCTGGCTCTTGGGATGGAAAAGTGACGAAGGGGTATATTTCCGGGGGGAATTGTGGTACAATGACAGTAACAGGCCGGAATTTTATGGACAGGCCGTGAAAGGAAACGAATTCTATGAATATTTTTGATTTCAGGACGGTAATGGGGCAGCGGCCGGACGGCGGGACGGAGCATAAGGAAAAGGTCATACGGCCGGGAAAGCCCAGGGGCGGCCCGGTGACCAGGGTGCTTTTGAGCCTTCTTGTCACGCTGGTGTTCGGAGGGATTTATTTTTATGTCAAGCTTCCGGCGCTTAACATCCATAACCGGGAGCTTTACACCTTTGTGATTCTCCTGTGCGTGGTGTTTGCGGTCTGCATGGTGCTTCTGCAGGGGTTCCGGGCCGGCTCTGCAAAGGAATACATGGCTTATACGAAGAAGAATCTGGCGGTGCCGCTTATTCTTTTGCTTCTGGCGGCGGCGGTTATGGTCGTGGGTTCCCTCTTCGGCTTTATTGTATTCCGGGCGAAGGCTTATTCGGAGCTGATGCCCATGAACACGGGAGACTTTGCCTCGGAGGTGTCGGAGATCAGCTGGAACCAGATCCCGCTCCTGGATGAGGATTCCGCCAACAATCTGGCCAACCGGAAGCTGGGAGAGTTAAGCGACCTGGTGAGCCAGTTTGCCGTGGACGGCGCCTCGGCCCAGATCAATTACCAGGGGCATCCGGTCCGGCTTAATTATCTGAATTACAATGATTTCTTTAAATGGTGGAACAACCGGGGTGAGGGCATTCCGGCCTATGTGCGCATTGACATGAGGACTCAGGAGGTGGAGGTGGTCCGCCTGGAGGAGGGCATCAAGTATTCGCCTTCGGAATATTTCAGCCGGGACCTGATGCGCCATCTGCGGTTTTCCTATCCGACTCTCATGTTTGACGACGTGAATTTCGAGATCGACGACGACGGGACGCCTTACTGGATCGCATCGGTGATTGAAAAGCGGATCGGCCTTTTTGACGGGACGGACATCAGGGGGGCGGTGCTTGTAAACGCCGTCACCGGGGAAACGGAATATTATGACATCGAGGACGTTCCCACCTGGGTGGACCGGGTTTATTCGGCGGATCTGATCGTGGAGCAGTATGATTATTATGGGGTATACCACAATGGCTTCTGGAATTCCATGTTCGGCCAGACGGACTGTACGGAGACCACCGACGGCTATAATTTCATCGCTCAGGACGACGACGTGTGGGTCTATACCGGCGTGACCTCCGTCACCGGGGACCGGGGGAATATCGGCTTTATCCTGGTGAACCAGAGGACCAAGGAGGCCCATTATTATTCCTGCGCAGGGGCGGAAGAGTATTCGGCCATGTCCTCGGCAGAAGGGGCGGTCCAGCAGTTCAGCTACCGGGCGACGTTCCCGCTGCTCCTGAACATTTCCGATCAGCCCACTTATTTTATGGCTCTTAAGGATGCGGCCGGCCTGGTGAAAATGTATGCCATGGTCAACGTGCAGCAGTACCAGATCGTGGCCACGGGGAACACGGTCGCCGACTGCCAGAAGCGGTATCACGAGCTTCTGGTGGAGAACCAGATCTTAAGCGGCGAGGAGCTCGCAGAGCCGGAGCCGGAGGAAAAGGCCGTAAGCGTGTCAGGCAGAGTGGAAGAGATCCGGACCGCCGACATGGACGGAAACACCATTTATTTCATTAAGCTGGAAAAGGGCGATGCCTATTACATGGTGAGCGCAAAGGAGTATCCTGCGGCAGTCCTTCTGAATGCGGGCGACGACGTTTCCGTCACCTGCTATCCCACGGAGGATGAGCTGATCGAAGTAGTGAGCTTTGAAGTGAAGTAGTTTCGCGGACGCCTGAAGTAAAAAAGCAAAGGAGGGGTGGAGATATGCTGCCTGCATTTAAACAGTCGGAGCTTTATACGGAAGAGGATTATTACAATCTGCCGGAGGAGGTGCGCACGGAGCTGATCGGCGGCCGGTTTTATGACCTGGCGGCGCCGGGGCGGATCCATCAAAAGATTTTGGGTGATTTGTATGCTGGGATTCATGAATATATCCATTCACGTGAGGGGGATTGTGAGGTTTACCCGGCTCCCTTTGCGGTGAGGCTGTCGGAGGACGGAAAGACTGTGGTGGAGCCGGATATCAGCGTGATCTGTGATCCGGGGAAGCTTACGGACCGGGGGTGCGACGGGGCGCCGGACTGGATTATCGAGATCGTGTCGCCTGGCAGCCGGGGCCATGATTATGTGCGGAAGCTGAATCTTTACCTGGATGCGGGGGTCCGGGAATACTGGATCGTGGATCCGGCAAAAGAGCAGATTTTCGTGTATCATCTGACGGAGCCGGGAATTGAAGCGGATGCCTATACCTTTCGGGATAAGGTGAAGGCCGGGATCTATGAGGATCTGTGGATCGACTTTTCAGAAATATCGTTTTCGTAACGGCCGGCGCTGCGGCAGACGGACGGAAAAACAGAAGGAAAGCCGGGAAATGCCCCGGCAGGGAGGAAGAGGATGAATTATCAGGAAATACTGGAACAGGCGCGTACCTGCATCGGGAGCTATTGCAGGGCATGCCCTGTCTGTAACGGAAGGGCCTGCAGGAATCAGATTCCGGGGCCGGGAGCCAAGGGCGCGGGGGATACGGCCGTCCGCAATTATGACAAGTGGCAGGAGATCCGGGTCAATATGGATACGCTCTGTGCCAATGAACCGGTGGACACGGGCCTTGCGCTTTTCGGGAAGCGGTTCCGCTATCCGTTTTTTGCAGGGCCGGTGGGGGCGGTAAATCTCCACTATGGGGACAGGTATGACGATGAGAGCTACAATCAGGTTCTGGTGTCGGCCTGTGCGGAGGCCGGGATTGCGGCCTTCACCGGGGACGGAACCAATCCGGCGGTAATCGAGGGCGCGGCGGCGGCCATCCAAAAGGCCGGGGGCCTTGGGATCCCCACGGTGAAGCCCTGGAATCTGGAGACGGTCCGGGAGAAGCTCGTCCGGGTGAAGGAGGCGGGAGCTTTTGCCGTGGCCATGGATGTGGATGCGGCAGGTCTTCCCTTTCTTAAAAACATGACGCCTCCGGCAGGGAGAAAGACGGCGGCGGAGCTTAAGGAGATCGTGGATTTCTGCGGGGAGATTCCGTTCATCGTCAAGGGGATTATGACAGTGAAAGGGGCTCTGAAGGCGAAGGAGGCCGGGGCGGCGGCCATCGTGGTTTCCAATCACGGCGGGCGGGGGCTGGATCAGTGCCCGTCCACGGCGGAGGTGCTGGAGGAGATTGCGGAGGCCGTGAACGGCTCCATGAAGATCTTTGTGGACGGCGGGGTCCGCTCCGGCACGGACGTGTTCAAGGCGCTGGCTCTGGGAGCCGATGCGGTGATCATTGCCAGACCCTTCGTGACGGCCGTCTACGGCGGGGGGGCCGAAGGCGTAAAGACTTACGCAGACAAGATCGGGGCGGAGCTTGCGGACGCCATGTCCATGTGCGGGGCCGCATCCCTGGAGGAGATCTCAAGGGATATGGTACGTTAGAAAGTGAGTGTATGCGGCAATGCGGAATCAACTGACGGAAAAAGACGTGAAGCGGATCGAGGAAGAGATCGAATACCGGAAGCTGGTGGTCAGAAAGCAGGCGCTGGAGGCGGTCAAAGAGGCCAGGGCCCACGGGGACCTGAGTGAAAACTTTGAGTACCATGCGGCCAAGAAGGATAAAAATCAGAATGAGAGCCGGATCCGTTATCTGGAGCGGATGTTAAAGACCTCCGAGGTGATCTCCGAGGATTCCAAAGAGGACGAGGTGGGGCTTAACAATACGGTTACGCTGTATTTTGAAGAGGACGAGGAGGAGGAGATCTATAAGCTGGTAACCTCTGTCCGGGGCAATTCTCTGAAAAATTACATAAGCACCGAATCTCCCATCGGCCGGGCTATTCTGGGACGCCATGTGGGAGAGCGAGTCCATGTGAAGGTCAATGATGCCGTCGGCTATGACGTGATCATCCGCTCTATCGAGAACACGGGGGACGACGGGAGTGATAAGCTGAGGAGCTTTTGACAAAAAGCGCTGGACATATCGAAGCATATCTTGTATAATGAAACAGGGGTTAGAAGATACTAACCCCTGTAAAAAGAATTGAAGTTAGCCTGAGCTAATATCAAAGCAGGATACAAAAGGGAGAACAGCGCATGAGTGTCGTGATAGTAGGCGGACATGACCGTATGGTCTGCCGATATAAGAAAATCTGTAAAAAATACAACTGCAGGGCGAAGATTTTTACTCAGATGGCAACGGGGATGGACAAACAAATCGGAAGGCCGGATCTCTTAGTGTTGTTTACGAATACCATATCTCACAAAATGGCTAAATGTGCGGTGGATGAGGCCAGGCGTTCAGAAATTGAGGTCATACGATGTCATACCAGCAGCGGAAATGCTTTGATGGAGATTTTGGAAAGGGAGGTGCAGAAGCGTGTCTGAGTTTTTATATGGAAATCTGCCGACCATACTGATCGGGCTGGCGGTCCTGGTATTGGCGCTGCTGGCAGTGCGGAGTATCTGGAGGGATAAGAAGCGGGGAAAATCCTGCGGAGGCTGTCCCGGAGGCTGCTCCGGATGTTCCGGGTGCGGTATGGGCGGTCAGGGGCAGGAGCCTTCCGATGCCCGCCGCTGACAGATGAATTATGACGATCTAAAAACTCCCGCTTGTCATTCCTTCTGCCTGCCGATATAATTAAAGAAAAGAGAAAGCTGCGGCACAGCGGCGGACCGTATTTGGAGAGGGGGAATTTGAATGAAACGGGTATTTCTGATCGTATTGGACAGCGTCGGCATCGGGGAAATGCCGGATGCGAAGGAGTATGGGGATGAGGGAAGCAATACGCTTCGGGCCTGCGCAGGGAGCGGCCGCTTTTCGATGCCCAACATGGAGCGTCTGGGGCTTGGCGCCATTGACGGCGTGCGGGACTGGTACCCGGCGTGCGCGGAAGGCTTCACCGGGGCGTTCGGACGTCTGGGGGAGGCTTCTAAGGGAAAGGACACGACCACCGGCCACTGGGAGATTGCGGGCCTTGTCTCGAAGACGCCCATGCCGCTTTTCCCGAAGGGTTTTCCCAGGGAGCTTCTGGATGCATTTGAGAAGCGGACCGGACGGGGGACTCTTTGTAACCGGCCCTATTCCGGGACGGACGCCATCCGGGATTTCGGGGAAGAGCATATGCGGACGGGGGCGCTGATCGTCTATACGTCGGCGGACAGTGTCTTTCAGGTGGCGGCCCATGAGTCGGTGGTTCCGGTGGAAGAGCTTTATGAGATCTGCGAGACGGCCAGGGAGCTCTGCACAGGGCAGTTCGGCGTAGGCCGGGTGATCGCAAGGCCCTTTGAGGGGGAACCGGGGAGCTTTAAGCGGACCGGGCGTCGTCATGATTTTTCGCTGCTTCCGCCGAAGGACACCATGCTGGATGTCCTGCTTGCCCATGGGAAGGAGGTTCTGGCCGTGGGCAAGATCAATGACATTTTTGCGGGAAAGGGAATCGGGGAATTTATCCGCACGTCGGGGAATGCCGACGGGATCGACAAGACTGCCGCCTATATGAAGCGGGATTTTGAAGGGCTTTGTTTTACGAACCTGGTGGATTATGACATGCTCTACGGACACCGGAATGACGTGGACGGCTATGCGGAGGCGCTGACTTATTTTGACAGACGGCTTCCGGAGCTTCTCTCTCTTCTTGGAGAAGAGGATATCCTGATGATCACGGCGGATCACGGCTGTGACCCTTCGACGCCTTCGACGGACCATTCCAGGGAATATGTGCCGCTTATTATGGCGGGAGGCCCCATAAAGGCAGGGGCGGATATCGGGACGAGGGAGACCTTTGCCGACATCGGAGCCACGATTCTGGATTATTTTGGAATCAGGGGCGGAATTTCCGGAAAGAGTTTTTTAAAAGAAATCTGCGTTTCCCATATTTTATAGGAAGATTTGCAGAAAGAAAACCATGGGCCGGCCAAAGAAGCGGGAAAAGCGTTACTTCTGGCCGGCCACATGCTTTTTTACGGCGGAGAAGCTCTCTGCGCTGATGACGTGTTCGATCCGGCAGGCGTCTTCTCTGGCAGTCTTTTCGGATACGCCGAGCTGGATGAACCAGTCGGAGAGCAGCGTGTGCCGTTCGTAGATGGTTTCGGCAATCTGGCGGCCGGATCCGGTCAGGGTTATGTAGCCGTCCTCGTCTACCAGGATATGCCCGGCTTTTCTCAGGTTCTTCATGGCGACGCTGACGCTGGGCTTGGAAAATGCCAGTTCGTTGGCGATGTCGATGGAACGGACATTGCCGTTTTTCTGACTGAGAATTAAAATAGTTTCCAGATAATTTTCGGCGGATTCTTGGATTTTCATTCTGTTTTCCTCCCTTTGCCAGTATTTGAGCCGTTTTATAGTATAACATAAATGTCGAAACCTTGCAACGGAGAGGGTTTGGCATACAATTATCCCCCTCTGTACAGATCGGGGACTTTATGATATACTAAAATGATATTTTTCGAAAGCGCAGGGCAGAATGCATATGTGGAGCATACGGGAACTGAAGAGAAACAGCAGGGGCATTATGAAAAAGCATTACTGGCGGGTGATCGCCGTCTGCTTTCTCGTGAGCTTTATGGCGGGCAGCAATAATGACACCTTTTCTGCCGTATTTTCCTATGATTCCTCGAAGGAGGCAATCGACGCCGTTCAGGAAAATACGGTTTTTGACATCAATGACATTCAGGAGAAAAAACCGCTGGACCTTCTTCTGGAGCAGTTTGAAAAGCAGAGCGAAAAGGAAGAGGAGATGATAGAGAGGAGCCCCTACAAGGAAGGGGTGTTCTCTGCGATCTTCAACCGGACGGTGGCCACCGGCTCCGTGTTTTCCGGCATTATCGCCCTGTTTTTGGATCCCATTCTGGAGGGGGCGTGGCTGTCTCTTATTTCCGCGGCGGCTGGAGCGGCCCTTCTGTTTTTCTGGTGGCTCCTGGTGCGGAATGTCATACAGGTGGGAAGCTGCCGTTTTTTTCTGGAAGCGCATACGTACAGGGAGACCAGGGGAAACAGGATCTTTTTTCTGTACAAGATCGGCCGTATGTGGCGGGCGGCCCTTATTATGCTTCGGAAATTTCTCTATCAGTGGCTCTGGTCCCTGACCATCGTCGGAGGCTGGATCAAGGGCTATTCTTATCTGATGGTGCCTTATCTGGCGGCAGAAAATCCCAATTTAAAAGGCAGAGAGGCCATCCGGATCTCTCAAAATATGATGAAAGGGAATAAATGGCGGGCGTTCCTTCTGGACTGCTCTTTTCTGGGCTGGCACGTGCTGAGCTTCTTCACCCTGGGGCTTGTGGATATTTTTTATGCGAATTCTTATAAGGCCGGAGCCAGGGCGGGGCTTTATCTGGCGCTGCGGGAGCAGGCCCTGGCAGAGGGGGCCGGATACTGCCATGTGTTTACGGACGCATATCTGACCTGTCCTCCGGAAAAGGAAGAGCTCCGTGCGGCCTTTGAACGGGAAGCTGTATTTGCGGAGGGGGACGACTGGAAGGCGCAGAGAGAGCGGGTCAGGGAAGCGGAGCTTGACGTGCTTAAAGAATATCCGGCGGTTCTCTTTACGGTTCCGGAGGAGCTTCGCATCAGGCGTCCGGGGATCAATTACCACTGCAGATACGGGATCACGGGGATCATTCTATTGTTCTTTATCTTTTCCTTTGCGGGCTGGTGCTGGGAGGTGGGGCTCCACCTGGTCCAGAGCGGGGAGTTTGTCAACCGGGGCGTTTTTTACGGGCCGTGGCTTCCCATCTATGGATCCGGCGGAGTCCTGGTGCTGGTGGCTCTTAAGAAGCTGCGGGACCGCCCGGTGGCCACCTTCTTTATGACGGTTTTAATCTGCGGCGTCGTGGAATATGGGACCAGCTGGGCGCTGGAGCAGATGTACGGCGTCCGATGGTGGGATTACAGCGGCTATTTCCTGCAGTTAAACGGACGAATCTGCGCCGAAGGGCTTCTGGTGTTCGGCCTGGGGGGCTGTGCGTTTATCTATATTCTGGCGCCCCTTATGATGGAGACGGGGATCCGGCGGCTGTCCGTGAAGGTGCGGGTTTTACTGTGCGTCCTGCTTCTGGCCCTGTTTGCGGCGGATTTCTGGTATTCCAGAGAGACGCCGAACAGCGGCGAGGGCATCAGCGGCCAGAGCGGGGAGGTTTTTCGGGCGGATAGTTCTTTGGGAGTCCGGACAGGAGGAACCACAGGAACAGGAGGCTGCCCTTTAGCATGCTGGAAACGGTAATACTCCACCAGATGCCGTCAAGGCCCAGGGACGTCTGCGTAAGGAGCGCGGCGGCCGGGATCCGGAGGGAGGTAAAAAGGATTCCCACCAGGGAGGGAGGCAGGGTCCTTCCCAGGCCGGAAAAGGCCCCGGCGGTGGTAATTTCCACGCACATGAAAAGCTGGGAGAGGCTCAGGATCTTTAAGTAGCGGATGCCCAGGGGAAGGACTTCGCCGTCCGGGATAAAAAACCGGAAAACAGGGCCCGGCAGGGTGAAAAGCACCAGGCTGCAGAGCAGTCCCCAGAGAGTGATGACGGCCATGGAAATCCGGTAGCCCTTTCGGATGCGGGCATGGTCCCCGGCTCCGTAATTCTGGGCGGTAAAGGCGTTTACGGCAGCGGAGAAGCCCTCTGCGGTCATCCAGGAGATGGATTCGATCTGGCTGCCGACCTTCTGGACTGCCACGGCGGCGTCGCCCCAGCCGGCGATCATCCTTGCAATGCACATGGAAATGGCGGAGAAGGCCATGTTCTGGAGAGAAGAAGGAAGGCCGATGCGGAATATGGCCCGGATCCGGCGGCTGTCCGGCTTTGTGCGGAGCCTGATATGGGAAAAAACGGCCGGCTCCCTGCGGACGCAGAGGAAG
>CATJIW010000192.1 GCA_949740745.1 uncultured Lachnospiraceae bacterium
ATTATGAGGCGTTTTTAAAGAGGGTCGGGGGGATCCGGCCCCCGGCCTCGGAGGAGGCAAAGGAGGAGCTTCTTAAAAAACGGGAGGATCTGCTGGTTTACTCGATGTAGCGGGCAGTTGCCCAAAAGATGGGAGAAGGGGCCATGAGGGAAATTTTCGTCGGTGCGGAGGGTGCCGGGCAGAGGCTGGACAAGTATCTGCAGAAGTATATGGCGAAGGCGCCGAAGAGCTTTTTTTACAAGATGCTGCGGAAGAAGAACATCACCTGCAACCGGAAGAAATGCGACGGCAGCGAGCGGCTGGCGGAGGGGGACGGGATCCAGCTTTTCCTTTCGGAGGAAACCATTGAGGGGTTCAGGCGGGAGGCGGCGGTGAAGGAGCAGTTCCCCTCGGCGAAGCTGGATATTCTCTATGAGGACGAGGAGGCGCTTCTGATCAATAAGCCTGCCGGGATGCTTTCCCAGCGGGCGGGGGAGGGGGAGCCTTCTCTGGTGGAGTATTTGCTGGGCTATCTGATCCGGTCAGGGCAGACCTCGGAAGAAGCCCTGCGGAGCTTCCGTCCCTCAGTATGCAACCGGTTGGACCGCAATACCAGCGGCCTTGTTGCGGCCGGGAAGTCTCAGGCGGCTCTCAGAGAGCTTTCCGCTCTTTTTAGGGAGCGGAAGGTGAGGAAGTATTACCTCTGCCTGGTAAAGGGCAGGGTAGAGCGGGAGGGGAGGCTTTCCGGCTGGCTTCTCAAGGATGGGAGCGCCAATCAGGTGACAGTATTTGGGCAGTACCGGGAGGGGGCGTCTGAAATCAGTACGGTTTATGCGCCCATGGCTTGCGGGAGGGACGCGACGCTTCTCAAAGTGGAGCTGATCACGGGGAAGACCCATCAGATCCGGGCACATCTGGCAGATATGGGGCATCCCGTCATCGGCGACAGGAAATACGGAGACGAAAGAGAAAACCGCCGTTATCGGGAGAAATACGGGCTTCTTTTCCAGCTTCTCCATGCCTGGCAGATGGAATTCCCGGCGCTTTCCGGCGCTCTTTCGGGACTGTCGAAAAGGACGGTGCAGGCGCCGCTGCCGGAGCTTTTCGCAAAGGTCCTGCGGGGGGAGAGGCTGCAGTCTGGGAGGGCAGAGGGGAGTTCCTCGGAAAAAGGGATTTTTTAAGAGAAAGGATGTAAAGCATATGGCGACCTGGGGCTCCAGGGGACTTCGGGGATCCACTTTGGAGGAACTGATCAACCACACCAACGAAAAATACCGGGAGAGGGGGCTGGCGCTGATCCAGAAGATCCCGACGCCCATCAAGCCGGTGAATATTGACAAGGAGAGCCGCCACATTACTCTGGCTTATTTTGACCAGAAGAGTACGGTAGATTATATCGGGGCGGTCCAGGGGATCCCGGTCTGCTTTGACGCCAAGGAGTGCGTGAGTGCCACGTTTCCTCTCCGGAACGTCCATGAGCATCAGATGGACTTTATGGAAGCCTTCGAGAAGCAGGGCGGGATCTCCTTTATCATCCTGTATTTCACCGGCCTGGACGAGTTTTTTTATGTGCCGTTTCGGGACTTGCAGGCATACTGGAGGCGGGGAAAGGGCGGAGGAAGGAAAAGCTTCACTTACGGGGAGCTGGATCAGCGTTTCCGGGTCCCCTTTCCGCACAGGGCCTATGTCCATTATCTGGAGGCGCTGAACAGGGATCTGGAGGATCGGGAGCATATATGAGAAGCCGGATCATTTCCGCCAGATCGTTTTTCAGATCGCTTCCTTTTTGTTTGGAGGGGTTCGGCTGAGATTCCGGTATTCCCTTGGGGAACAATGCTCCAGCTTCTTAAAGACCCTTGTAAAGGAGGAGCTGTTGTCATAGCCTACCTGGTGGGCAACCTCCGTGATTTTATATTTTGTGTGGGACAGAAGCGCCTTTGCCTTTTCGATCCGGACGGTCTGGATGTATTCGCTGGGCAGGACTCCCGTTTTGCTCTTGAACCAGTCGGTGTAGTAGAACCGGTTGTAGTTCTCGATTTGCGCCAGCTTTGCCACGGTAATGTTTTCGGCGTAGTTGTCCGCAATATATTTCAGAGATTTAAAGGACTGCCTGGCTACGAATTTGTCGTAAATATAATAAAACAGATAACGGACGGAATCGGAACAGGGGTCTGTTATGATCTCATGCCGGATCAATTCCATGAGCGGCATCAGCATCTGGTCCACCGGAAGAATCCGATTGGCGGAAAAGGCCGCATAATCCTTTTTCTTGATCATCGTCTCCGGGATGTCCATGACAATGATATCCTTGTGGGTCTGTCCGCAGAACCTGTGATAGGAATGGGGCAGGATGAAAGACATATAGCCGGCGGAGAGGGTATAGCTGTGCCCGTCATGGGTAAGCTTTACCGGTTTATCCATGGGAACGATGATGTGTCCATGGGGATGGCTGTGCCCCTGTTCATGGCACGGGAAATCCACGATTTTGCAGATCACTTTGTTCAGCATTTGTATCCTCCGCCCCGGCTTCGCGCCTGAAATATATGGTATATTTTTAATTCTAATTACAAATGAGGAAAAATGCAAGGATTTATGTGAGAATCTGAAAGTTTTTATCTGAGTATCCGCAAAGTTTCCTGACAGCTCTTATGATACAATAAGGGATAATAATAAGGAAACGGCATTTAGGATGCGGAGGAGGAACATGAAGATTCAAAAACAGGCAGACCCGCCTGCCGGGTACAAAAAAGCGATCAGTCTGGAAGGCTTCCTGTGCATTTTTTCTGCGGCGGTCCTGTTCTGGCTGATCGGGAGCAGGATGGGCGTAGTCAACATGGTCAATACCATGCTGAATACGGCCTATACCCTATTGATGGAAACGGTATGGTATATTATGGCCATTGCCGTGGTGGCGGGCGCATTGTCCGGCATTCTGGCGGAATTCGGGGTGATCTCCATTGCCAACCGGCTGCTCTCGCCTCTGATGTATCCGGTTTACCGGCTTCCGGGAGCCAGCATCATCAGTGTATTTGCCACTTATTTTTCGGATAACCCTGCCGTGCTGACTCTCTGCGATGACAAACGGTTTAGGCGGTATTTTAAAAAATACCAGCTTCCGGCGCTGACAAATCTGGGGACTGCCTTCGGGATGGGCCTGATCATATCCGTGTTTCTGATCAGCCTGCCTTCCAAAAACGGAGAATCCTTTGCGGCCGCCGTGGTAGTGGGAAACGTGGCCGCCGTCATCGGAAGCATCGTCAGTACCAGGCTGATGATACGGCGGACGGGCAGGCTTTACGGTACGGAAGAGGGATTTGAAGAGGAAGAGACGGAAACGGTAGACCTGATCCGTTACCGGGAGGTGAGGGAGGGAAATGCGGCGAACCGGTTCATCAATGCGATCCTGGAGGGCGGCCAGTCGGGGGTGAAGATGGGGGTTGCCATTATTCCCGGCGTCCTGATTATCTGTACGATCGTGCTGATGCTGACCAACGGGCCGGGGCCGGAGGGCGTATATACCGGTGCGGCTTATGAGGGAGTCGGGTTTTTCCCCTGGATCGGAGAGAAGCTGCAGTTTCTCCTTGTCCCTCTTTTCGGCTTCACCTCGCCGTCGGCAGTTTCTGTGCCGATCACGTCTCTCGGCTCTGCGGGTGCGGCCATCAGCCTGATTCCTGCGATGGTGGCGGAAGGGAGTGCCAGGGCCAATGACGTTGCCGTCTTTACTGCCATGAGCATGTGCTGGAGCGGATATCTCAGCACCCATGTGGCCATGATGGACAGCCTGAATGAACGGAAATTTACCGGCGCGGCGATTATCTGCCATACGATCGGAGGGCTGAGCGCAGGCGTGGCGGCCAATCTTTTATACCGCCTCCTGACTCTGATCTGATCTGCGGCCTTCCCGAAGCCGGATGAAGAGAAAAAGAATATCGGAAAATAGAGAAGGGGGTGCGCAGGCAGTCCCTGAAAGTGGATGGAAGAAAATACGGAAATCCGTCAAAAATAAATTGACAGATCAGATTGGATTCGCTATAATAAATTTCGTGTGATAATTTGCTAACACGTTACCTTGATGAAGCGATGGGAGAGACCTTTTATGAAACAATTGCTGCATACCCCGGAGGGCGTCCGGGATATTTATAATTCGGAGTATGAGAGGAAGCTGGCGGTGGAGGGACGGATCCGGGAGGCCCTCCGGTCTTATGGATACAGTGAGCTTCAGACTCCTTCCTTTGAGTTTTTTGATATTTTTAACAAGGAGCGGGGGAGCGTGGCCTCCAGGGAGATGTACAAGTTTTTTGACCGGGAGGGGAACACGCTGGTGCTCCGGCCGGATATGACGCCGCCGGTGGCCCGGTGTGCGGCCAAATATTATATGGAAGAAACGCTTCCGATCCGGCTTTCTTATCTTGCGAATACCTTTATCAATCATTCCAGCTATCAGGGGCGGCTGAAGGAGGCGACGGTGCAGGGGGCGGAGCTCATTGGCGACGATTCCGGCGATGCCGACGCGGAGCTGATAGCCCTTTCGGTGAACTGCCTTCTGGCGGCGGGCCTTAAGGATTTTCAGGTGGACGTGGGTCAGGTGGAGTTTTTCAACGGGCTGGTGGAGGAAGCCGGGCTGGAGCCGGAGACGGAGGCGCGTCTCAGAGAGCTGATCGAAGAAAAAAATTTCTTCGGCGTGGAGGAATTGGTAGACGGGCAGGCTCTGGACGGGCGGATTTCGGAGGTGTTCCGGAGGCTGCCGGAGCTTTTCGGCTCGGCGGACCTCCTTCGGACGGCGGCGGAGCTGGCGGTCAATGCCCGCATGGAGGCGGCGGTGGAGCGGCTTCGGGAGCTCTGGCAGATCTTAAAGCTGTACGGCCTGTCGGATCATGTGTCCTTTGATCTGGGAATGCTCGGGAAGTATCAGTATTATACGGGGATTATTTTCCGGGGCGTGACCTTTGGCATGGGAGAACCCATTTTGTCGGGAGGGCGCTATGACGGCCTGATGCGCCAGTTTGGCAAGGAGGCCCCGGCCGTGGGCTTTTCCCTTTCGGTGGACGGCCTTTTGTCGGCGCTTTCCAGACAGCATATTCCGGTGGCGGTTCCGGAGCCTGCCGTGCTTTTGGTTTATGAGGGGGAGCGGAGGGATGCGGCCGTTTCTCTGGCAGTCCGGTGGCGCAGGGAAGGGCGGAGGCTTCAGCTGGTGCCTAAAAAAGACGGAGTCTCTCTGTCGGATTATAAGTGTTTTGGAGAGAGGAACCGCATGGATACCCTGTATTATCTTTCCGGGGAGGGCTTTTTTGCCTGGGAAAAGGATGGGTCCGGGGCCGTGAGGGTGAATCTGCCGGAGGCGGCAGCTTCGGAGAACAGGAGAGACGCGGCCATAGGAGATGCGGGAGTGCGGGCTTCAGAAAGCAAGGAGGACATGCGGTGAGATACTTGACGATTGCCCTGGCGAAGGGGCGGATGGCGAAAAAATCCATGGAGCTTTTTGAGGCTGTCGGGATTCCCTGTGAGGAAATGAAGGAGGCGGAGACGAGGAAGCTGCTTTTCGTCAACGAGGAGCTTAAGGTGCGTTTTTTCCTGGCCAAGGCCAATGACGTGCCCACTTATGTGGAATACGGGGCCGCTGATCTGGGAATTGTGGGAAAGGATACGCTGTTAGAGGAGGGCAGGCGGCTTTACGAGGTGCTGGATCTCGGGATCGGAAGGTGCCGGATGTGTGTCTGCGGGCCGAAGGAGGCGCAGGAGAAGCTAAAGCATCACGAGCTGATCCGGGTGGCCACCAAGTATCCGGGCATTGCGAAGGATTATTTTTATAATAAGAAGCATCAGACGGTGGAGATTATCAAGCTGAACGGTTCTGTTGAGCTGGCGCCCATCGTGGGTCTTGCCGAGGTGATCGTGGACATTGTGGAAACCGGGTCCACGCTCCGGGAGAACGGACTGGACGTGCTGGAGGAGATTGCGCCTCTTTCGGCCAGGATGGTGGTCAATCAGGTGAGCATGAAGACCCTGCATGAACGGATCAGCCGGATTCTTGACGCCATGCGGGCGCTTTTGCGGGAAGAGGGAGGAAGGACGATATGAAAATCTTAAGGCTTGGGAAGGATTCCCGGCAGGCCCTTACGGAGCTTTTGGCAAAGCGGAGTCCTTCTCAGTACGGGGCTTATGCCGACACGGTGAATGAGATCGTGGAAAATGTGCGAAGGAACGGGGATGCGGCCCTCTTTGCCTATACGGAGCGGTTTGACGGCTGTAAGGTGGATCAGGGCAATGTGCTGGTGACGGAGGCGGAAATCGCAGAGGCGTATGAAAAAGTAGATCAGGAGCTTCTTTCAGTGATTCGGAAGGCGCTTGTGAACATCCGGGCATTTCATGAGAAGCAGCGCCGTTACAGCTGGTTTGACTCTTCGGAGGAGGGGGTTTTTCTGGGCCAGAAGCTTACGCCCCTGAACCGGGTCGGCGTCTATGTGCCGGGAGGGAAGGCGGTGTATCCTTCGTCGGTGCTTATGAATATTGTGCCGGCGAAGGCGGCGGGCGTCGGGGAGATCGTCATGACGACGCCTCCCGGAAAGGACGGGAGCCTGAATCCGGCGGTTTTGGCGGCGGCGAAGGAGGCCGGGGCGGACCGGATTTTCAAGGCCGGAGGGGCCCAGGCGGTGGCGGCTCTGGCCTTCGGGACGGAATCGGTCCCCAGGGTGGACAAGATCGTGGGGCCGGGGAATATTTTTGTGGCCCTGGCGAAGAAGGCGGTCTTCGGCTTTGTGAGCATTGATTCCATTGCCGGCCCCAGCGAGATTCTGGTGCTGGCCGACGAGACGGCCAATCCCCGCTATGTGGCGGCGGATCTTTTGTCTCAGGCGGAGCATGACGAGATGGCGTCGGCCATTCTGGTGACCACGTCGGAGAAGCTGGCCCTGGAGGTAAACCGGGAGATCGACGGGTTCTTAAAGGAGCTGTCCCGCCGGGAGATTATGGAAAAATCCCTGGACGCTTACGGCCGCATTCTTCTGGCAGAGGATATGGAGGAGGCTGTTTCGGCGGTCAATGACATTGCGTCGGAGCATCTGGAGATCATGACCAGGGACGCTTTTACGGTTATGACGAAGATCCGCAACGCCGGGGCGATCTTTATCGGAGATCATAGCTGCGAGCCGCTGGGGGATTATTTTGCGGGGCCCAACCACGTGCTTCCCACCAACGGGACGGCGAAGTTTTTCTCGCCTCTGGGCGTGGACGACTTCATGAAAAAGTCCAGCGTGATTTCTTATTCCAGAGAGGCGCTTTTGCCGGTCCATGAAGACATTATGCGGTTTGCGGCGAAGGAGGGGCTGACGGCCCATGAGAATGCCATTAAAGTGAGGTTTTCCTGAGTTTCCGTTTTTTTGCGGGAAATGCAGGATGGAGGAAGATATTTGTGCGGGAGGTTGTTATGGCACGGACGGCGGTGATTGAACGGAGGACAAAGGAGACGGAGATTGTGCTTTCTCTCAATCTGGACGGGACGGGGGAAAGTAAGACGGATACGGGGATCGGATTTCTGGACCATATGCTGACGCTGTTTGCAAAGCACGGGTTTTTTGATCTGGAGGTGACGGTGAAGGGGGATCTGGAGGTGGACACCCATCATTCTGTCGAGGATACGGGCATTGTGCTGGGGCAGGCCATCGCTCAGGCCGCGGGGGACAAGCAGGGAATCTGCCGTTATGGCTCCTGCATCCTTCCCATGGACGAGGTGCTCATGGTCTGTGCCCTGGATCTTTCAGGCCGCCCTTATCTGGTATTTGACGCAGAGCTTAAGGCAGAGCGGGTGGGGGCCCTGGAGACAGAGATGGTCCGGGAGTTTTTCTATGCGGTCTCTTATGGGGCAGCCATGAATCTCCATATCAAGGAGCTTCACGGGGAAAATACCCATCATGTGATCGAAGCCATGTTTAAGGCGTTTGGAAGGGCTCTTGACATGGCGACGGGAAAGGACGGACGGATCCGGGGACTGCTTTCCACAAAGGGGGCTCTTTAGACCGTCCGGGCTTTCGCATGCTTTGGCAGAGGGAACGGAAAAAACGGTTCCGGCAGAAAACGAACAAGTTTGACAGAGAAATGACGAGGATGATAGAATGGCGGAGATTAAGAAGCTTGGGGCCTGCGGGGTCCTCTCGGAGGGGGCCGGGGAGCGGTTCCGGATGTTTGACAACGACGGGGCGGATTTTTTGATGGCAGTGGATGTCTCGGAGGGGGGCCCGGAGCATGAGGAAAGCATCGGGCTGCTTAAGCGTCTGGTCCGGGGACTGGATGCGCCGGCGGCGGCCGGGGGATGGGTAAAACGGGCGGAGGACGTGAAGAAATACCTCTATGCCGGGGCGAAGATGGTGTATTTAAAGGCTTCGGAGCCGGAGACCCAGGATCTTTTAAAGGAGGTTTCGGACCGGTTCGGGAGGGAGAAGATCCTGGTCTGGCTGGATACGCCGGAAGGCCCGGCCCGCGCGGCGGAGTATGCGGCCCTGGGAGCGGGAGGGTTTCTTCTTCCGGCGGGGAGCTGCCCGAGGGAGGGGCTTTCCTGTCCGGTGTATCTGCTCTCGGAGGATGGGACGAAGGAGGGGATTTCGGCCCTTCTTTCTATTCCCGGCGCGGCCGGAGTGATCCTTACGGGAGAGGCCGGGGAAGCGGCTTCTTTTATGGAGCTTAAGGCGGCCCTCTCTTTGGACGGGCATAAGATGGAGATGCTTCGGCCGTCGGTTTCCTGGCAGGAGCTTAAACTGGGGCCGGACGGTCTATTGCCGGTCATTGTCCAGGACTACCGGACGAACGAGGTGCTGATGATGGCCTATATGAATGAGCAGGCGTTTCTGGACACGCTTCGGACGGGGCGGATGTGCTATTACAGCCGGAGCAGGAAGAGCCAGTGGCTGAAAGGGGAGACCTCCGGCCATTTTCAGTATGTGAAATCTCTGCATCTGGACTGTGACAGCGATACGCTTCTGGCGAAGGTCTTTCAGACGGGGGCGGCCTGCCACACCGGTTCCAGATCGTGCTTTTTCCGGACGCTGGCGAAGAAGGAATATGGCGACGTCAATCCGCTTCTGGTATTTGAAAAGGTTTATGAGGTGATCCGGGACCGGAAGCTTCACCCGAAGGAGGGATCCTATACCAATTACCTGTTTGACAAGGGGATCGACAAGATTTTGAAAAAGGTGGGGGAGGAGGCGGCGGAGATTATCATCGCGGCGAAAAATCCCGACTCGGAAGAAATCATTTATGAGCTGTCGGATTTTCTCTATCACGCCATGGTGCTGATGGTCCAGAAGGGCGTTTCCTGGGAGGACGTCACAAAAGAACTGGCTAACCGCTAGAAAGGCCCTTCGGATTGAACGAAATATCCAGACAGCTTCCCCGGCAGACACGTCAGTTTGGCCGATTTTACTGCGCCGCCTGTCTGCAGGCAATTTTACTGTTATCGAAGCGGACAGCGAAAATTGCCTGCGCTATGCTCATAAAATCGGCCAAACCTTCCTATCGTCTGCCGGGGAAGGCTGCCGGGATATCTGAAAATACTTGAATCTGCTCCTGATATGAAGTAAAATAGAGCCATAGGACGGCGGAAGGCCGAAGGGGTCTTCTGTGGAGTAAAGGGGGAGCAGAGTATGGCATGGCAGGATCAATGTCTGCGTTCGTTAACGGATGCAAAGCTGTTTTTATCGACGGCTCATATGGACCGGTTCAAGGAGACCTGGAAGCTGCTTAAGAGACAGCCTTTTTGTACGAAGGGCATGTGCAAGTGTCTGTTTCTTTCGGCCTGGGACCAGGAGCATTACCAGTTCCTGAAGGACACGGTGGAGGAGATGATCGCAAGGAAGGACACCGATACCTCTTATATGCTGGAGAAGGGGCGGGTGGTCCTGGGCAATGTGGCTTTGAGCGAGCGGGAGCTTTTTAAGCTTTCCATTGAGTTTCTGGAGAAGGAGGGGCAGACTCCGGATGAGAGGTGCCTGCTGAAGCTGTCCCACCACTGGGTGCCCATCACGGACAATACGCTGGAGATGGGAAGGCTCCTGGATTCGCTGGAATAGGATGCATGACAGAAAAAGAGAGAACGCCTGCCGGCGGCCAAAGGGGCTGACGGCAGGGGTTTTCCATGGCCATGGGGTGCAGGCGCAGAGCTTTTCAAAGCGATGAAGCTTGAATGTTACTATGCGTTGCTTGCAGCAACGGGCAGTTTTCCGCATAATAGAGGCAGCAATTGAAGAAAGAAGGAAAGAAGGTTACTCCTGATGCTAAACGAAAATATAAAGACAATCAGAAAATCAAGAGGTCTTTCACAAGAAGAGCTTGCCGTCAGGCTGAATGTGGTACGGCAGACGGTCTCTAAGTGGGAGAATGGGCTCTCGGTTCCGGATTCTGTTATGTTAATCTCCATATCGGAGGCGCTTGACACATCCGTCAGTACTTTGCTTGGGGAAACGGCTGCCGAGCCGGAGGCCGATGATTTAAAAGTAATTTCCGAAAAATTGGAGGCAATAAACTTACAGCTTGCACAGCGGAAGACCGGGAGAAGAAAAATGCTTCATTGGCTGCTGATCTGTCTGTGCGGAGTCATAGTAATCATTTTTGCAGTTTTAATGAAACTGGGAAGTCCTTACGCAGGCTGGAATTATAAGGATCCTGAAACTGCCGTTTTCGGAGCGGTTTTTCATGCATTTGAGTATCTGTTTGTCAGGATAGCGCCGATTATCCTGACAGGGGCAATGATCGGGATTTTCCTGACGCGGAAGAAGGGATAATTTGCTCATGTGAGATAAAGAAGTAAAAGAAGTGTAAAAAGTCTTGCCGTTCCCTGTCCGGCTGACTGCCGGACAGGCTGGGCTTCAGGTGTCGGACAATTCTGCTTTGCCGATAAAAGAGTAATTGATTTTTATTTCCTGTCTGCGGAGTTTTCCCGGCGTTTTCCGTCAAAGGCTTCCGATAACAAATCCGTTGACTGGTGCGGCCGGGAAGCGGGACCTGCTGTCCTGAAGCCGCATTTGTGAAAGCAGGGGGACGGGCCGTGGGGCTCCTCCTGCTTTTTTCTTCTCTGTCTTACCGGCATATCTTACGGCAGCTGTTGAATCTGCCGTCAAAATAACGGAAAATAATCTGTTTTAACCCATCTGAATATAAAAGATATATAAAAACCCCCCATAAAACAAAATTCCTCCCCTCTTTTGCAACCGTCGTTTTTTGTTATACTAATATATAAAGTCAGTACATTGCTGTATTTATTCCTGAGCGGTCAGCCTTCGCTGCTTTCATCATTGCTGCGTTGTGACCGGCCGGCGGTGCCGCCATATGGCCGGTTCCTGCGCCCTGCATTGCTGCAGGCGCCGGGCGCCGATTATTTCAGGATTGACGCAGCGGCGTGCCAGAAACGTAAAGTCGGTATGAAGGGGTGAGAGAATGCAGGATGTAATTGTTTCCATGGAAAACATCAGCAAAAGTTTTCCGGGAGTGAAGGCTCTGGACGGCGTGCAGTTCGAGCTTCGGGCCGGGGAGGTCATGGCTCTTCTGGGGGAAAACGGCGCCGGAAAATCGACCTTGATGAAAATCCTCAGCGGCGTCTATACGAGGGACGGTGGGACCGTGCGCATTTTCGGACAGGAGTACGGGGATATGACGCCCAAGCAGGCCCAGGCGGCCGGGGTGGCCATCATCCACCAGGAGTTAAATATGTGCAGGCACCTGTCGGTGGCGGAAAACATGTTCCTCGGGCGGGAGATCAAGGGGACCTTTGCCCTCAACAATGCGAAGATGGAGGAGGAGGCGGGCCGGATTTTAAGCGAACTGAAGATCGACATCAGCCCGAGGCAGATCGTCGGCGATCTGCCCGTGTCGAAGCAGCAGATGGTGGAGATCGCCAAAGCCCTCTCCATCAACGCCAAGGTCCTGATCATGGATGAGCCTACCTCGGCCCTGACGGCCAAGGAGATCGACGACCTGTTCCGCATCATCCACCAGCTCAAGGAGGAGGGCCACGGGATCGTCTATATTTCCCACCGGCTGGAGGAGCTCCAGCATATCGTGGATCGGGTCACCATCATGCGGGACGGCCAGTACATCACCTGCCGGGATTTTGCGGACATGACCATGGACGAGATCATCGCGGGCATGGTGGGCCGGGAGATCAAGGAGAAGTTCCCCCATGTGGGGTGCGAAAAGGGAAAGAAGATTTTTGAGGTAAAGAATCTAAACGCCGGAAAGCTGGTCCGGGATATCAGCTTTTCCGTATATGAAGG
>CATJIW010000193.1 GCA_949740745.1 uncultured Lachnospiraceae bacterium
CGCAATCGTACTGTTTATTATTTTGGGCGGCTCCGGCTCCGGCGTCGACGAAGCCGGCAGAGAGCTTCTGGCCCAGTATAAGGATCCCAAGGGCCTGATCATGCTGATCCCCGTCGTGGTCCTTTTAGTGGTCGCCGTAAAATCCCAGAGCATTTTCCGTGCCTGTACCTGGGGCATTCTCTCCGGATGCGCGGTGGGCCTTGTCTCCGGCGTTTTGACTCCCGCCGACATCATGAGCATGGAAAACGGCTCCCTGGCCGGCTTCCTCATTGACGGCGTGAAAAACATGCTCGGCACCTTCGGCTATCTTTATGCGGTGGCCGGCATCATCGGCGTCTTGAACGGCAGCGGCATGATGGAAACAATCATTGAAAAGCTGGTCCACAGCAAATTAAACCAGACGGCCCTTGGTTCCGAGATCATTATGGCCCTGGGCATGATGGTTTCCTCCGTCTGCCTGGGCTCCGCCAACGGCCCCGCCATCATCATGTTCGGCCCCATCGCCAACGACATCGGCAAATCCAGGGAGCTGCATCCCTACCGCCGCGCCAATCTCCTGGACGGCTTCGGAAGCACTCTGCCGGTCATCATTCCGGTCACCAGCTCCTTTATCTTCATCGTCATTTCCTGCATCCAGGGAGTGGCCGGAGAATATTCCTTTATCCAGATGCTCAGTCCGGTCTCCATTGCCGGCGCCACCCTTCACTGCTGGTGCCTCTTCGTGGTACTTGCGGTCTCCGTGTTCACCGGATGGGGCCGGCGCTTCGAAGGAGCGGACGGACGTCCGGAGAAACGATAATCGACAAATTCTGTCAGAAAAGCAGGCTTCCGTTTTTCGGAGGTCTGTTTTTTTGCAGGCCAAAAAGAAAGTTATTTTCCGAAATGTAAAAGAGGTTACTGAAAATTTTAGAATTATCTGTTAATATGTAAGTAAAAACCAGGCAGAGATTCCGGAGGATCCTGCTATAGAAAGGAGGGAAACAGTCGGTGCTGCTATGCAGAGTCGTCGGCATGGTAGTCTCACAGCAAAAAGAAGATTTCCTGACAGGAAAAAAGCTGCTCGTCTGTGAGACTCTGGAAGAACAAGGCAGACAGCGATTCGTGGCTGTGGACATGGTTGGGGCCGGAGTCGGAAGCGAGGTACTGGTCACCCGCCATATCTGTACGGAACGGGACGCTTATGTGGATGACCGGATCGTGGCAATCGTCGATTCCGTGTCACAATAACCCACAGGTAATAACCCATTAGAAAAGGAGGAAGTGGAACGTATGCAGTCTTTAGGATTTGTAGAAACAAAAGGATATGTACCGGCCTTTGCCGTGGCGGACGCCATGGTGAAATCAGCCAATGTGGAGATCAGGAAGAAAGTATGGGTAGGCGCCGGACTGGTCACCGTGATCGTAGAGGGCGAAGTGGGCGCCGTGCGCATGGCCGTTGACGCAGGCGCCGCAGCCGCCA
>CATJIW010000194.1 GCA_949740745.1 uncultured Lachnospiraceae bacterium
AACACTTGCAATACAGAATATTTCCTCACCCTTGTCATTTTGGAAATAGATATAGCCATGATTATCAGTTTTCAAAACATTTTCATATTTGACTTGTATATGCAGTTTTCCGTCTACATAGCCCATAGCTGTAAGATCCACCCCGTCAACAGGAGAGCAAAGGATGCCCGTTGTTTTCAGTGCATGGAAATTGTCCTCGACTTCGCTGTAGTTTGTTCCCCCGGCGCCCAAAATGTATGTTGGGGTAATTGTTTCAGGCGCAGTGCTGATCTTGTTCATGTCCAAATCAGGTAATACTGCGTCATATTTCTGTTTTTTGCTCAATATTTCCCGGACACGAAAAGTAATTTTCTCACCTGTAATGTCTTGCTCATTCCATTGTGATATAGAAATTAGGAAAGTGGCGGTTTTTGTTTCGGTGTCGTAGCTTATATTTTCACAGGAACTGCTACAATCAAAAGGCGTATTGATGCTAAAGCTGTCAAACAAATCTGTCGTTTCATCAATTCTATCTCCGTCAAGATCTTTTACGGAAATAAAAATCTTTGCTTCGCTGCCCTCAACATAAGCCGAAATGACCGTAAACTCAATCCCATTATCCTCACAGGACATTCTAACAGGCTTTAACTTTTGGGCGATTGTTGGAGATACCGTGTAGAGCAGATTGTAAACCGGGTCAAAATCTGCTGCCGCAAATGCCGGAACAGATATTGTAAAGACAAGAAACAGGCAGGCGGCCATAGCCCACCACTTAATCCAGCCGGGCTTCTTTGCTTTCTGTTTGTAATTGAGGGCTTCGTCAATATACTTGCTGTCGAGCTCGCTCATAGCGTCGGAAAAATTTTTCGCGTTCATACAAATACCTCTCTTTCAATCAGATATTGTTTCATTTTTTCGCGGATACGGGTCAGCCGGACGGAGACGTTTTTCTCCGAAAGCCCCATAAACTTTGCTATGTCTTTGTAGCTGTCAGCAAACCAGTAGCGGCGCATGAAGATAACACGGTTTTCGACGGTCAGCGTGTCCAGAAAACTTTCAATGATGCGGGCTGACTCTCTGGCTGCAATCTCAGCTTCCACTGTGTTCGGGTCTGCTATACAGGCTTCGATTTCCTTCATGGCAATCGTGTAAGTGCTGTTTCGTTTGGAGGCTTCCTTTCTGTAATAGATTTTCAGTGAAATGTTCCGAACGATTTTACAGATATAGGATAGCAGCGGGTCTGGTTTCGCCGGGGGGATTGCGTTCCATGCCCCTAAGTAAGCGTCATTGACGCACTCCTCCGCGTCCTGCTTGCTGTTCACGATGTTATACGATAGCTTGTGGCAGACCTTACCATATTTTAGATCCAGCTCCCGTATGCCTTGCTCTGAACGCAAAAAAAACATTTCAATGATTTTTTCATCTTCTATCATCACACCGCCTCCTTTCCGGCTTCAGCTATATATTACGGTTTCAGCGGCAAATACTACATCAAATCCAAAACTTTTTCAAAAAATTATATCACACTTTTGGAGAGGGGTGCAGCAGGTTGTTTGAACGTGCCTTTGCCGCTTTGCTGGCTGCTTTGAGCGTTTATAGGAAGAGGAGGGGTCCCCCCCTCCTCGAATTTATGATAACTTATTTATGAGAGCTTATTCATGGCGCAGTGCATCGATAGGATTTAGGTTTGCCGCCTTTACCGAAGGGATGATCCCGAAGATGATCCCGATCAGGGTGGAAAACACCACGGCGATAATGATGGCCGGAACGCTGATAGCCACCGGCGCCTGGGAGATCCGGGAGATCGCATAGGCCAGGCCGATGCCGCCTCCGATTCCGAGGATGCCGCCCATGCCGGTCAGCACGGCCGCCTCCGTCAGGAACTGCCCCAGGATGCGGGTCTTTCTGGCGCCCAGGGCTTTCTTCAGACCGATTTCGCGGGTACGTTCCGTGACGGATACCAGCATGATGTTCATGACGCCGATGCCTCCCACCAGCAGGGAAATGCTGGCGATCCAGATAAGCTGCTGGTTGGTAGAGGAGGACAGCTCCTGCAGTTTGGCGGCCTGTTCCAGAAGATCCTCGCCTTTGTATCTGATGGTTTCGTCGGAGACCATCAGATAGCTGTTCAGGATGTCTGCCGATTTCTCTCCGGCGGCGGTCATGTCGTCGGTGGTGACGGCCCGGACTACCAGGTTCTGCGGCTCGTCGAAGCGGTACAGAATGGGCCAGATGCTGTCCGGGATGCAGATCATGCCGCTGGAATTGTTGGCGGCGTACCGCTCGTAATCCTCCAGGGAGTTGATAACCGGCTCAAAGCCTGCCTTCTGGGCGAGGGTCCCGATGACCGTGAAAGGCTCGCCCTTGATCTCGATGGTCCTGCCGATGGGATCCTCCCCCTGGAACAGATTGGAAGCGGCAATTTTGTCAAGGAGCGCCACCTTTCTGTTGCCGGTAAAGTCCTTCTCGGCAAAGCCGCGGCCGGCAGTGATCTGATAGCCGTAGACGTTGCAGTAATGGCTGTCGATCCCAAGGATGTTTCCGCCGTTCAGAGTCTTGTTGCCGTTGAAGACGGCGTCATATTCGTTTCTTGTATAATACAGAGAAGCGTCCGCCACCTCCGAAAGGTTCTTAATTTCTTCCAGTACGTCGCTGCTGATGACCGGAACTCCGTCCGGCGGGTTCTGCCAGGTCATGTCAAAAGTCCAGTCGCCCTGGTAGAGCTGGATGTTCACCGCATTGTTTCCGGCGCCCACCAGATTCTGTTTGATCTGCTCGTTGGTGCCCTTGATGGTGGACACGATGGCGATGATGGAGCCGATTCCGATGATGATGCCCAGCATGGTTAAAATGGAACGGAGCTTGTGGGCCCAGATCCCCTGAAAGGACAGTCTTATGTTTTCAAGCATGCGCCCACCTCCTAATATCCATAGTTGTAAAGCGTGTCTGTCGGTTCTGTTTTTGCCCCTTCCTTCACATCTCTGCCGTAAGGGAAGGCGATTTCATCGTCCATCTCCAGGCCGGAGGTGATCTCCAGGCTGCCGTAAATGATCTTGCCCACGTCCACGTACTGTTTTTCCAGCCTGTCATCCTGGCCCTTTTTGTAGACATAATAGCGGGCGCCCTCCTCCCGGACAAAGGCCTGGGAAAGATAAATGGCGTCGGGATCGTAGGAAGAGGAGTTTAAGCCATCCACGGAGAGATCCACGCCTTCGCCGTTGGAGAGATCCGCATCTCCCCGGATCACGGCAGTAAAGGGATAATAGGACATGTTGGGATTACCGCCGTAATAATTATTGGAGGAGGGAGAATTGCTGATGCTCGTGATTTCGGCTTCATAGGTCATTCCCGTGTTCCAGGAGCTTACGGTGACTGCCATGCCCTTTTCGATTTTGCCAAGGGCCGTTTCCGCCACGGAGCCGGTGATGTAGAAGCCCTCCTCTCCTGTGACCCGGATCAGGGGAGAGCCCTCCAGCTTGGCGGTATCCTCATCCAGCACGGATTTCACGGTGCCGTCCACAGTACTTTCGATGACGCCGTCGTCCACCTGCCTTCGAAGCTGTTTCAGTTCCAGCTCTGCCGTCCGCCTGTTTAGTTCAAGGTTCTTTAGGGTCTCTTCCTTTTCCTTGATCTGGCGGGCCAGTTCCTCCTTCGTGGGGCCCGTGGGAACCTGGATGTCGGGACCGATGAATCCTGGATCGTCCATGTCCGGAGCGTCGGGATCTTCTATAACGGCGCCGTTTAAACTCCAGGAGCGGAGGATGAACCCGGGCCGGGCCTCATCGTCCACCACGTCGAACCGGTATGCAAGCCGGCTTTCCAGCGCTGCTTCCAGAAAGCCCCGTTCTACGGTCACGTCCGGGGTGCAGAAGATCCGGTAAGGATTTTCCCTGCTGCCGTCTCCGGCGGTGATTCCGCCGATTTCTTCCAGATTATAAGGAACCGTGTTTTCGTCAACTGTGTGATAAATGGCTGCCTCCCGCAGTTCCTCCGGAATCCTGCTGCCGCCTGCGCCGTTCAGAATCCCTGCGATGTAGTCCCAGTCCACCTGGAAGCTGCTTATGACGGCCGTAGGATGAGCCGGGTCGTTGACGGTGTCAAAGATGGAATATGTGTGGTTTTTGAAGCAGAGAGCCAGATATTCGTGTGAGACCGTGACCGGATTCCCGTCTGCCGGATAGACATAATAACGGAAGGGATCCTCTCTGGAGCCGTCTCCTTTGTAAGGCTCGGAAAGCTCCGTGATGTTTGCATAGACCTTTCCGGAAAGCTCTGCCGGAGGCTCCGGATTTCCAGGATCCGCAGATTCAGAAGGGGCCTGCGTGTCCGCCGGATCACCGGAGCTTTCTGCAGGGCTGCCGGAGCTCTCTGCAGGGAGATCGGAGCTTTCCGGGGGGCTTGTTTCGGAACCGGTGGGCGCCGTGGGAACGGGAGGAGCGGTTGTGGGAGCGTCGGAGCTTCCGGGCGTCTGGGTGGTTCCTGCGGCCAGGGCCATCCCGGCCAGGGCATTGGGAGAGACGGCCGCCACAGGCTTTGTTTTCCGAAGCTGGTCCAGCTCCGCCTGGACATTCTGGATGTTTAAGCCGATGCCCTCGACCTCCATCTCCTTCATTTCCAGTTCCAGGGAGGCCAGAGTGGTGTCATAGGCGATCAGGGGATCGCCGACCCGGACGACGTCTCCTTCCTGAACGAAAATTTCAGTGATGACCAGACTTTCGTTGTAAGCGATTTCCTGATTTAAATTGGTGGTCACGTTGCCGTAAGGGGACAGGTCGGAGCCGCTGTCCCAGTAACCGCCGTTGTTCATGCTGCTGACGGGAGCCACTTTAACCGGCTTTCCGCTGTTTTTCACGGCGAGAGAGATCCCGCCGACGGCCAGGGCGATCACGAGGACCACGGAGACCAGGGCGATGATCAGCTTTTTCTTTGAGGATTTCATACGGGCACCTCCCCTTTGGTATTGCTTAGAATGCCGTCGCGGATCAGCACGGTGCGTCCCGCATGGGCGGCAATTTCCGGATCATGAGTGATCATGATCACAGTCATCCCTTCTTCATTTAATTGCCGGAAAAGCTCCATGACCTGGAGGCCGGAGGCGGAATCGAGGGCGCCGGTGGGCTCGTCGGCCAGCAGGATGTCCGGCTCGCCCACGATGGCGCGGGCGATGGCGACTCTCTGCTTCTGGCCGCCGGAAAGCTGAGTGGGCTTAAAATTCATGCGCTCCTCCAGTCCTACCTTTTTGAGGGCCAGAGCGGCCCGCTCTTTCCGTTCTTTTCTGGAAACGCCGGCGTAGAGCAGGGGGAGGGCCACATTGTCCAGGGCGCTCTGCCGGGGCAGGAGATTGAAGCTCTGGAACACGAAGCCGATGGAACGGTTCCGCACGCGGGACATCTCCCTGTCCTTGTGATGGAGCAGGTCGTTCCCGTTCAGCTTGTAGGTGCCGGAGGTGGGAACGTCCAGACAGCCGATGATGTTCATAAGGGTGGTCTTTCCGGAGCCGGAGGGCCCCATAATGGCCACGTACTCTCCTTTTTCCACGTGGAGCGTCACGTCCTTTAACACGGGGACCGTAAGCTTCCCCTGGAGGTAGTCTTTAAAAATATGGTCAAGTTCAAGGATCATGGCGTGTCCTCCGTTTCCGGCAGGGCTTCTCCGCCGTCAGAAATGTTATCTGCGGGAGCGTCGGCATTTTGCGGGAGGATCTCTTCTCCGCCCTCCGGGATCAAGGCGTCTTCTCCGCCTTCCGGGATCAGGACGTCCTCTTCGCCGTCAGGGAAAGGGAACTCTTCCCCGCCGTCCGGAGAAAGGATTTCTTCTCCTCCTTCCGGAAGCATGTCTTCTCCTCCCTCCTCCGGGAGCATTTCCATGCTTCCGCCGCCCATGCCGCCGGAAACGCCGCCGATGTTTTTCTGGACGGGAGCGCCCTTTTCACAGTCGTCGCTGGGCCACACAATATAATCAGAAGCCTTTAAGCCGCCTGTGATTTCCCAGGTGTCTGATTCCTCATCATAGCCGCCCAGGGTGACTGTGCGCTTTTCCAGCTTGTCACCCTCGCCGGCCGCCCATACGTAAGGATCGCCGTCGCCCTGAACGAGATAGGGAGACATAAGCCACATGCCGTCCTTTTTCTCCAGGCCGAGATCCGGTTCCAGATAGACGTGCTGGCCCAGCATCAGGCCGTCGCTGGAATCCAGGGTGACGTAGAAGGGGTATTTGGAGGCCTGGGCGCTGCTGTCCATCCCGTCCACCATTACGCCGCCGTTATTGCCGGAAATGGGCTTTTCTGTGTCGATGCTGTCCACGACGCCGGTCCAGGTAATGGTCTCATCCACTCTGGAATGGACCGTAATGGTCATGCCGGGGTAAAGGTTCTGCATGTTCTGCTCGCTGATGGTCCCCTTGACCCGGTATTTCCCGACGCCGAGAATGCTCATAAAGGGCTGCATTTCCCCGGAGTAGTTGTCGTAGGTGGGTTTTTCATTGATTTCCTGAACGATGCCTGCGATGGTGGAGGTCACTGCAGAGGATTCCATGGACTTTTTCAGCCGGTCGATTTCCAGCTCTTTTACCTTATAATTATATTCCTCCTGTTTGACGTTCATCTGGGCTTCCTGGATCTGAGTCGTATAAGAGAGCTGCTCGCTTGCCGGCGCTTTTTTCTTGGCCTTGGTGAGCTCGTCGATCTGCGCGCCTATGGTTTCGATGCTGTTGGAGATCTTTTCCAGCTCCAGACTGGCCTGTTCCAGCTTAAGGCTCATGTCCTCGGTGTCGTATTCGAACAGGGGCGTGCCGATCTCTACCGCCTGGCCCTTCTCCACGAGGATATCCTTTACCGTCTGGTCGGATTCCAGCTGGATCTTCAGCGTGTTCTGAGCCTCAACCACGCCGGAAAAGCGGTTCTGGGCCCCAAGCCCGGTACCGGTCAAAAGCCCGACGGAGTCGGCATAGAGGGTGGTCTTTTCGCTGCCGGCAGAACTGTCGTCCGAGGAAGAGAATTTCCAGATGGCTGC
>CATJIW010000195.1 GCA_949740745.1 uncultured Lachnospiraceae bacterium
ACCTTTTTCTTTGGAATATTTCTGCTATCTTTGCTAGATTTTTATCATGATATCTTGTGACATTTACGAAATTAGGGGGGTTTGTCAACAGCTCGGATTCAGGCAAATGCGGATCGCCCGCACCCCCAGCGCAGGATTTTCTTCTTTATAGAGAAGCGCCGTTTCCTCTCCCGTCTCCTGTCGCGCCTTTTCGGCCAGGGCATTCAGTTGGGCCATGGACTTTTCCTAGGCAGCCTTAACGCATTCCTTTTCTGTTTCGATATTGGATGCGGAGGCGTCCGTAATGGTGATTCCCGGACGCCGGAAGAAATAGACCGGACCGTTCGCAATCCCCTTCGAGACACCTTTTCCCTGTATTAAGATCCTATATCCTTCCTTGCGCCGCTTACAGGTTCTCTTTAAAGAACTGTTATTTGTCTGCCTCCCGGACCAAAACGCCCTAATCTCTGCCAAGCTCCCGCTTCTTCGCCGACGCCATAAACTCCCGGATCTGCTCCTCCGACCGGATGTGGAGGTGGGCGCCGATCCCCTGGGAATTGAGGGCCCCGGCGCCGCAGGCAAACTCTGCGCACTCCTCCGGCTCCATGCCCTTCAAAAGGCCGTGAAGGAACGCCGCCACAAAATTGTCCCCGCAGCCGGTGGTGTCCACGGGATCGATCTCATAGGGATCCGTGAAGAACCGCTTTTCGGCATTCTTGAAAAAGCAGCCCTCCGCCCCGATCTTCAGCACCACGTTCTTTACCCCCGCCGCCAGGAAAACGTCGGCAATGGCATCCGGATCCTTCTCTCCGGTCACGTAGACGGCCTCCTCATAGCTGGGCATCAGGTAGTCCGTGTAAGGATACACGCTGTCAATGGCGTGGGGGCCAAGTCCCAGGGTGTCAAAATTCATGTCGGCCACGGTGACGGCCCCCGCCTCCTGGGCCTTCTTAAAGATCACGGCCAGACCGCCCGTGTCAAGCTCCCCCAGGGCATAAATGCTTCCCGCCGTCACGGCCCTGGTCTCCTCGAAGACCGACAGGTCGATGTCCGACATTTTCAGCATGAAATTTTCTCCCGGCCCGATCAGGAAGGAATGATCCCCGTTCTCCTTCACCACCACCACCGTGGAAAAGGTCTTACAGTCGTCCGGCCTCACCAGCAGAGAGGTATCTACGCCCTCCCGTACCAGGTCCCCGTAGATCATGTCCCCCACGTTCCGGTTATCCAGCCTGGTAAGAAGCGCCGAATGATCTCCGAGCTTCGCCAGCATACAGGCCTCGTTGACCGCATCGCCGCCGGAGGCAAGAAGCACCTGCCCCGCCATGATCGTGTCGGAGTCTCTCGTCAGCGCATTCTCCGGGATGTTCGTCACCATGATGTCCTGCACCACCTGACCGATGCAGATCACATCGTATTTCTTTTTTTGACCGCTCATCATGTTCCCTCGCTTTCTCCATGTTTTATTCTCTTTATGCCCTGCGGCGCCGTCCCCGGCCGTACCTGCCCGCCGGACATTCAGGCCAGCAGCCAGTCGATCAGGTTCAAAGATTTGATTCCGTCGTAGGAATGAATATAACTTCTGTCCATGGACAGCACCATCTTTTCATAATTGTCCGGAATCATGCGAAGTGGCCGAAGCTCCCGGTCACGGGTCTCTGGTACCTGCATGCTTTCCGTCACCTGAATATATACTCTGTCGTCCGGTTTTTCCGCTACAAAATCCACCTCCGTCTCTCCGACCTTGCCGATATAGACACGGTACTCACGGCGGAGCAGTTCCAAAAACACCACGTTCTCCATAATGTGCCCCCGGTCCGCGTCACGGTAGCCGAGGAGCACATTGCGGAACCCCAGGTCGACGATATAGTTCTTACCCAGGGTTTTTAACAGCTGCTTCCCTTTGACGTCATACCGGCCCACCGAATAAAAGACAAACGCATCCCGCAGCATCCCAATATATCTGTCGACAGTCTTCCCCGCCATGTTTTTTCTGCCCCGTCCTTTTTGGAGGTCGCCTTCCCCGGACAATACGTTGCCGATGTTGTTCGGAGAGGTGATACTGCCGATATTACCGCAAAGAAAAAGTACGATTTTCTGGAGGATGGCAGGATCCGCCTGAGGGTTCCTCTGCAAAATGTCACGCAGGACCACGGTGGAATAAATCCCTTCCAGCGCCTGATTGCACCTCGCCTCGTGGAACCGGTATTCTCTGAGGATCGGCATCCCGCCAAACTGCAGATACTTCTGAAACCTCTCGTCCATGGTGCCCGCCGCATCAAACTCGCCAAACTTCAGAAATTCCCTGAAGGACAGCGGCAGCATGCGGATCTCCACGTATCTTCCAGAAAGCAGCGTGGAAAATTCCGTTGACAGCAGACGGGCATTGGAGCCCGTGATATAAATAT